>CADEFY010000056.1 GCA_902826705.1 uncultured bacterium | reverse complement strand
CTACTGGCGTCGGGTGCCCACCCGCGCGATCGCGAAGTGCCGGCTCCATCGGAGGGCGTATGCGCACTGAGTGATGACATCCACGAGGCGGGCCCCGCTGACCTCGAATCGGTCCGCATCGCCCGAGATCTTCCGCGCACAACTCAGCTGGCGCGCACGAGCCAGCGCAGCACGTTGGTGACGAACCGCCGGTTGTGGTTGCCGGGCACGTTCATGCCCATGCGGTAGCGGCCGTCGGGGCCCGCGAGCTGCGCGGTGCTCATCGCCGCCTCCCCCAGCACCACCACGCGGCCCTCGCCGTGCTCGAACGCGAGGGCCTGCGAACGGCCGGCCGCCGAGCGGCGGCGGTCCTTGCCGATCTTGGTGCCCGAGTGGCGCTCGGCGAACGTGATGATCTCGTCGTAGGCCGTGGCGGAGAACGTGAGCAGCGAGCGACTGCCGGGGGGACCGGAGAGCGACTGGCCGGTGAACGTGGCCACTGTGTCGACCCGGTCGGCCGGCGTCGCGCCGCGCACGATCGCATGCGAGGTGTCGAGCCCGTAGCTGGCGGTGAACCAGATCGTGCCGGGCTGTCCTGACGCGTTGCCCTTGCCGGGATCGAGGCAGTAGCCGTTGCGCATGTCCACTCCGAACGCGCGGCCGAGCGTGCGCATGGCGGCGCCGAACGGTGCGTGGTCGGCGATCAACAGCAGCGCGCCCCCGCCGCGCACCCACGTCTCGACCGCGGCCACCTCGGCCTCGGTGAACGCGGACGACTCGGCCGTGGGGCTCGCGATGTCGGGATCTCCCATGGCGTTGGCGATCACCAGCACGCGCAGCGGTGCCAGCGCCTCGGCGGTGAACGTGCCCGGCAGCGCGGACACCTCGAACCCGTCCGCCCGCGCCACGCCGGCGAACGGGCGGTAGCGGCCACTGGCGGTGTGGATCTCGGCGTGGCCCTCGCTGATCGCCAGCCGCGGGGCCGCGCCCTCGGAGGATCTTGGCTGCGGCACGCGCACGTCGAACGTCGTGTCCGGCACCTGCTGGGCCCGGGCCGTCGGGATCCACAGCCCGGCGAGCAGGGTGGCGGCCAGCAGGCCTGGGGCGGGTCGAAGCCGCGGCAAGGAGCCTCCGCTGGGATCGGGGCGCGAGTGGACCATGAACGCGGCGGAGCCTAGCATCACGCCCCACGGAGACCCATGACCTCTCGCGCCCCGCTCATCGACACACACGGCCGCACGGTCCGCGACCTGCGCCTGTCCATCACCGACCGCTGCAACCTGCGATGCGTCTACTGCATGCCCGCCGAGGGCATGCCGTGGCTGGCCAAGGACGACCTGCTCTCGTACGAGGAGCTCACGCGCCTCGCGCGCGTGGCGCTCGAGTGCGGCGTGCACGGCATCCGGCTCACCGGCGGCGAGCCCACGGTGCGTGCCGAGCTGCCCACGCTGGTGCGCATGCTGCATGCACTCGCCCCCGGCCTCGACCTGAGCCTGACCACCAACGGCCTCAAGCTGGTCGAACTGGCGCCCGCGCTGCGAGAGGCGGGGCTCGTGCGTGTGAACGTGAGCCTGGATTCGCTCGACCGCGCACGCTTCCACCAGCTCGCGCGCCGCGACCGGCTCGCCGATGTGCTCGCCGGGCTCGCCGCATCCAAGGCGGCGGGGTTCGCGCCGATCAAGGTGAACGCGGTGCTCATGCGCGGATTCAACGACGATGAGGTGCTGCCGCTGGCGCGGTGGGCGCGCGACGAGGGGTTCGAGCTGCGATTCATCGAATGGATGCCGCTCGATTTCCAGCGCCAGTGGGACCGCGCCAAGCTGGTGAGCGCCGACGAGATCCTGGCCACGCTCGCCTCGGAGTTCGCGCTGGAGCCGGCGGCCGACGATGACCCCAGCGCCCCCGCCCGCACGTTCCACTACCGCGACGGCAGCGGACGCGTGGGCGTGATCGCCTCGGTGACGCGGCCGTTCTGCGGCCAGTGCGACCGCATCCGGCTCACCGCCGACGGCCAACTGCGCACGTGCCTCTTCAGTGTGCGCGAGTACGACTTCCGACGCGTGATGCGCGCGGGCGGCGACGACGATGCGATCGAGGCGCTGCTGCGCGCCGCGGTGCTGCGCAAGGAGCCGGGGCACCTGATCGGCCAGGCGGCGTTCGTGCAGCCTGAGCGCGGCATGAGCGCGATCGGCGGTTGAGGCCGCGCGCCGCGCGCGTCAGTCGGCCTCGTCGAAGATGCGCTCCAGCAGTCGCGACAGCGTGCGCGCCTCCGCGGCCGTGAGCCGCTGCGCCAGGGACTGGTGCTCGGCCTCGACGTGCGGTGCCAGCCGCTCGAGCAGCCGCCGCCCCTTGGGCGTGATGCGCGTCATGCTGCGGCGCGCGTCCTCGTCGCAGCGGTGGCGCTCCGCGAGTCCGCGGCCCACCAGCCGGTCGATCATGCGCGTCAGGTCGGGCGCACGGTCGAGCACGCGCCGCGCGATATCGCAGCGTGCGTGGCCCTCGGGGTAGACGCCGTTCAGGATGCGCAGCACGTTGTACTGCGCGGGCGTCAGATCCTCGTCCGCGAAGGCCTTCTCCATGCGTGCGCGCAGGTGCGCGGCGGCCACATGCAGACTGAGCACGGCCTCGTGGTGCGGGCCGTCGAAACGCGACTGCAGGATGCGGCGGCGGAGTGCGTCTCCCATGCGCCTAGGATGCGGCGCGTGCTCGCGTGTTTCAACACGTTCGTGTCAGGTCGGCCGGGGCGTGGCGCCGCCCCGGCTCAGCGCCCCAGCGTGGCGCGCAGCCGGTCCACCTGCCGCCGGTGCCGCTGCTCGTGCTCCGACAGGAAGTGGACGAACTGCGGCATCGGGAACGGTCCGAACACGAAGTGGCGGAACCGCGCCGCCACCAGCTTGGCGGCATCGGGCCCGGTCAGCATGGCCAGCAGCTCCGAGCGCACGGCGTCGGACATGGCGAGCGTCTCGGCGCGCGGCAGCGACTGCTCGGGCGAGAGCGCCTGCCCCGCGCGCACGCGCACGAAGCGGTCCAGCCGCAGCCTCCACGCGAGGCGCCGGAACGGGTCGTCCCACCGATCCTCGATCCGGTGCTTGCCGGCGGCGACCAGCCGCAGCCCGCGGATCGTGCCCTGCTCGCCACGCGCCACGTGCTGCACGATCTGCGAGGCCGACCACGCCCCCGCGGGGGCCTCGCCGAAGTGCGGGTCCTCGAGCCCGGCGACCGCCGCGAGCATGTCGCGGCGCGACTGCGTCAGCGCCTCGATCGCTCGGTCGAGCATCATGCCACGGTCTGGCCGAGCACGGCGGAGAGGTCGGGGCGTTCGCCGAGGAACATGACCTCCTCCTCGAGCTCCACCCCGAAGCGCTCGCGCACGCGCGCCTTCATGATCTCGGCCAGCGCCAGCACGTCGCGCGCGGTGGCATGCCCTGCGTTGACGAGGATGTTGGCGTGCTTGGGGAACACCATGGCGTCGCCCACGCGCAGGCCGCGGCACTCGCAGGCATCGAGCAGTGCGCCCGCGGGGATGCGGTGCGTACCCGGCGAGTGCGGCAGTCCCGGCACCTGGAAGCCGGGCGGCAGGTTCTTGAAGTACGAGCCCGCGGTGGGTTCGAACCGCCACTGCGGGTGCTTGACGCGGCGGATCTCGAGCTTCTCGTCGATCTCGCCCTGGATCGCGCTGCGCTGGCCGGGCTCCAGTTCGATCACACACGACAGAAGCGCGTGCGGCTCGCGCTTGAGGCGCGAGTCGCGGTAGCCGAACTCGAACCAGCTCCGCGGCTGCGTGGTGACGCTCGCGCCGTCGAGGGTGGCGATCACGCCTTCGATCAGGCGCGAGCCGATGTCCTGGCCGTAGCACCCCGCGTTGCCGTAGACGGCGCCGCCCACCGAGCCGGGGATGCCGGCCGCATAGGCCAGGCCCGCCAGCTCGCGGTCGCGGCAGACCTCGATGAAGCCCAGGTAGTCCGCGCCGCCGCCCACGTGCGCGGCGCGGCCGTCGAACTCGATCGCGGCGCAGCGGTTGACCACCGTGAGGCCCGCCAGGCCCGCGTCGGACACCAGCAGGTTGCTGCCGCCGCCGACGAGGTGCACGGGCAGCCCGAGCGCGTGCGCGGCCTGCATCGCGCGCGCCATGTCCTCGGGGGACTCGGGGGCGATGAAGTACTCGGCCGGGCCGCCGATCCGGAACGTGGTGTGGTGGCGGAGCGGTTCGGCCAGCCGCAGCGCGTCGCCGAGGCTCTGGCGCAGGCGCTGCTCGATCGTGGGGGCGTGCAGGCTCATGAGCGGCGCAGCATCGCGTGCAGGTGAGAGAGGGTCAAGGAGTCGGGGCCGCGCTGCGCCGCGCCACGAGCCCGCCACCGCGCACCGTGGCGCCGATCACCAGCCCGGCGCTGATGAGCACCAGGTTCTTGATGATGTACTGGCCCTCGAGCGTGGGCGCGTACGGCACGCGCGTGAAGCACAGCTCGGGGAAGAAGACGAGTGGCGTGACCGTGCCCAGCATCTGGGCCCACAGCAGGAACAGCGTCGCGCGCAGCCACACGCCACTCAGGAGCCCCAGTCCGATCGCCACCTCCCACGCGGCGAGGAGCGGCACCGCCGTGCTCGCCGGCACGAGGCCGAAGCTCAGGCGCGCGATCGTGTCAGCGGCGAGCGTCTGCGCGGGGCTCAGCCCGGGGAAGAACTTGAGCACGCCGAACCAGAAGAACACGAGTCCGAGGCTGAGGCGCAGCGCGAGCACGCCGTGCTCGGCCATGAAGTGCGTGAGGCGGCGGTCGAGCCGGTGGAACGCGGTGGGCGTGCGGGACATGGATGCTCCTCGTGTGCGGTGCGACCGAATGGGCACCACGATGCTCTCGCGCACGCGCGTCGGGCGCAAACACGGCCGTTCGCGTTAGAGTGCGAGCGCGCACGGCGCGGGCCGTGGCGCGATCGCGCGAGGAGGCATCGCATGGCACTGGAGATCCGTTACTGCGTGCAGTGAGACTATCTGCCCCGGGCCGCCAGGTTGGCGGCCGAGATCCAGCACGCACGCGGCGTCGAAGCCACGCTCGTCCGCGGCAAGGGCGGCGAGTTCGAGATCACGCTCGAGGGCCGGCTGCTGTTCTCGAAGAAGGCCGAGGGTCGGTTCCCCGAGACCGCCGAGATCCTCGCGCACCTGCCCGCGCCCTGAGGCCGCACGTCAACTCGACGCAGCGCCCTTCACCAGCCGCAGGGTGAACCGCCGCTCTCCCGCGGGCTCGAACTCGATCGCATCACCGGGTTCGAGCCCGCGCTCGCGGCACCAGCGCATCATGCCGGGCTGCTTGGGCGATCGCGGCCGGAACACCCACGAGCCGTACTGGATGTCGGTCTCGAACTCCCAGCCGAGGTCGGTGACGAGCGTGACCGGCTTCACCTCATAGGGCCGGGGCGCATCGGCGGGGCCGCGCGGACCGATGCAGTCTGACGGGAACGACTCGAGGATGTCCCACAGGGGCACGTTGCGCTGTGTGAACGTCCACACGTCCTCAGCGCTCCGCACCGGGATGCGCGCCACGCTCACCCGATCGCCTCGCCGGTCGCACGCGACACACGCGGCCGCGGTCGCTTGGCCACCTCGCGCATCAGCGAGTACAGCTCTCCCCCCAGCCGGCCCACGGGCGCGAGCTTGGCCGGATCCACGCGGCCATCGGTGAGCATCGCGTCCTCGACGTGCGCCCACACCACTTCGCCCACCACGAGCACGCTGTTGCCGAGCGGCACCTCGCGGTGCAGCACGCACTCCAGATGCAGCGGCGACTCCGCCACGCGGGGCGCCTTCACGCGATGCGCCGGCGCCTCGGTGAGCCCTGCGATCGCGAACTCGGACGCGCCGCGCGGCCACTCGCCCGCCGTCTGCACCATGCGGTCGAGCAGTGGTTCGCTGACCACGTTGATCACGAACTCGCCGCTCTCGCGGACATTGCGCAGCGTGTCCTTGGGATCGCCCGCACGGTCGTTGATCGAGATCCCGATCAGTGGCGGCACGCTGGCGATGGCATTGAAGTACGAGAATGGTGCCAGGTTGGTCGTGCCATCGGCCGCGCGGGTCGAGACGAACGCGATCGGTCTCGGCACGATGGCCGTGATCAGGAAGCGGTAGGTCTCAGGGCCGGGCGTGGCGCGGGGGTCGAGGTCCATGCGCACATGGTAACCCGGCTCGCGCAGGCCCGAGACGAAAGGAGCCGGGGCCCGTCATGGGCCCCGGCTCGGCTTCCGGCGCTGCGTCTCAGCGCGAGGAGACGATCACCGCCGCGAACACCGGGTCGAACTCAGCGTCACGGTTCGCGAAGCGGCTGGCCGCGTCGGCCGGCATCTTCTCGAGCGTCACCTTCATCTTCTTGACCGAGTTGCCGCGCTGCACCTTGTAGGTGACCGCGCTGCCCACGTTGCACTCGGCGCTGGCCGCGCAGGCCTCGCGCGACTTCTTGTCGGCCAGGTCGTAGCCGTTCACGGCGAGCACCACGTCACCCGACTTGATCCCCGCGCGGTGCGCCGGGCTGTTCTTGGCCACATCGGCCACAGTCAGCTTGCCGGACGACGAGCGCTCGAGCCACGCACCGGCCCAGGCATTGCTCGCCGAGGCCTTGTCGCTGCACGAGGACTTGTTCGCCATGGCGCTGGCGTCCTTGGTGCCCGAGCAGTGCGCACCCCCCGCGAACGCGGGGACTGCGAGAGCCAGGGCGAGGACAGCGGCGGCGGAAGCAGTGAGCTTCTTCTGCATGAGTCCCTCCGGAACGGGATGGGGTCTGCGGCCGGTCTCGTGCCAGGCCCTCGGCCCAGCGCTGCACGCATCGTCGACTCTCGCGCGTGTCCGCCGAAGCGTGCTCCGACCAGCGTATGATGTGCAAGGACGAACGGACGAGTGCATGCACACTCGTCAACGCGGAGTCCAGCAGTTGTCCGGCGCGCGTGCGGTGCACGCAGGCGTCGCGTAACCTGCAACGCTCGTGAATCCCTCGCCCCGCGACCCCACGGCCTCCATCACTCAGCGCGACCTGCTGCTCGCGTGGTGGCCGCTTGCCGCGAGCTGGCTGCTCATGGGGCTCGAGCTGCCGCTGGTGTCCGCGATCGTGGCGCGGCTGCCCGAAGCCAAGGTGCAGTTGGCGGCATTCGGCGGCGTGGTCATGCCCACGGCGCTGATCATCGAGGCCCCGGTGATCATGCTGCTGTCGGCGTCCACGGCGCTGTGCCGCGATCGCGCTTCGTACGCGCTGGTCTCGCGGTTCATGTGGCGGCTCGGGCTCGCGTTCTCGGCGCTGCACACGCTGGTCGCATGGAGTCCGCTGTACGACTGGGTCGTCGTGCCGCTGCTCGGCGTGCCCGAACCTGTGCGCGAGCCCGCGCGACTCGGACTGCGGATGATGGTGCCGTGGACGATCGCCATCGCCTATCGCCGCACCCAGCAGGGCGTGCTGATCCGCGCGGGCGATCCGCGTGCGGTGAGCATCGGCACCGCGGTGCGGCTCGTGGCCGGTGGCGCGGTGCTCGCGGCGGCGATGGCATGGCCGCGACTGCCGGGCGCCATGGTCGGAGCGCTCGCAGTGACCGCTGGGGTGGTCGCCGAGGCGCTGTTCGCCGGCGCGCGCGTGCGGCCGGTGATCGCGAGCGGTGCATTGCCTGCGCTCGATGCCAGCACACCGCCTCTGACCGCCGCTGCGTTCATGCGCTTCTACCTGCCGCTCTCACTCACGCCGGTGATCCTCTTCCTCGGGTTCCCGCTCTCGACGGCTGCGATGACGCGCATGCCCGCGGCGATCGAGTCCCTGGCCGCGTGGCCCGCTGTGAACGGTCTGCTGCTCGCGCTGCGCAGCACGGGATTCGCGTTCAACGAGGTCGTGGTCTCCATGCTCGACCGCCCCGGCGCGACCTCGCAGTTGCGCCGCTTCGCCTCGCGTCTCTCGCTCACGCTCACCGGACTCGTGCTGCTGGTCTCGGTCCCGTGGATCGGCCGCTGGTGGTTCGACCATGTCTCGGCGCTGCCGCCCGAACTGCTCGGCCTCGCCACCGCCGCGATCGCCGCCGGTGTGCCACTACCCGCGATGGCCGCGTACCAGAGCCTGTATCAGGGCTCGCTCGTGCATGCGCGCTCGACGCGTGCGATCACCGAGTCGGTACTGCTGCAGCTCGCGATGAGCACCGCGGTGCTGGCACTCTGCGTGGCAACGCGGCCGGGCCCCGGAGTGGTGTGCGCCATCGCCGGCCTGACCGCGGGATCCGGCATGCAGATGCTGTGGATGTGGTTCCGCGCGCGACGGCTGCAGGTGGCGTAGAGCGAGCCGCGAGGACTTGCGCTCGACCGATGAACGCGATGAACAACCACGCGTCATCGGGATCCTGGGCGACCCACTGAGTCCACACAAGGAACGACGCAGTGTCGAGACCGTCATCGCCGCGCTCGAGGCGGCACAGGTCCGCCATCGGGTCGTCGAACGCGTCGCGGTGGTGGCGCACGGCCGCATGCGGTTCACTGCGGATCTCGATCTGGTGCTCGGTCGCGATGAGGCCGCACTCCGACGCGCCATCTCGGCCCTTTCCGCGCTGGGCTATCGTCCACGAGCGCCAGTGGCCTTCGACGCCTTCGCGGGGCCCGAGCGCCGCCGCCCATCGCTCACCGCCCCGGCACCACTTTCGCCTTTGCGGGCACCACGGCGGGCACCTGCTGCTCGGCCACCATGCGGTTGAAGCGCGCCAGGTCCTCGTCGAGCAGCCTGCGATAGGCCGCCAACTGCGCGTCGATGCGCGCGGCGAGGTCGGCGTGCACCTCGAGCGCCTGCGCCGTGGGCCGCGCGTCGGCGCTGGCCACGGTGCCGGCGAGGTTCGCGAGCTTGTCGTCGAGCCGGATCGGGAAGTTGAGCGGGTCCTGATTGCTCTTCGACTTGGTCTGGTGCAGCGCCTCCTCGACCGCGGTGAGCCGCTTGCCGAGCGCCTTGGCCGAGTCCTCGAGCGCCGCCGCCGGGCCCAGCCGCTTGGCGCGATCGATCGTGGCGTCGAGGTCGCGGCGCAGAGTGCGGATCGACGCCACCGCGTCATGCGCCCGCGTGAAGCGGTCGCGGATCTGCACGAGCAGCGCATGCTGGCTCGCGAAGTCGGCATCGCTCGTGGCGAGCCGCGGGTCCTTCTGCACGATCAGCGGCTCACGCAGCGTGCGCTCGCCCACCTTGAGCCGCACCGAGTAGCGGCCCGGCACGGCGATCGGCGCGTCCGGGTCGCCGCCCCACAGCACGGTGCCCTCGAGCCGGAACGCCGCCCGCTCGCGCAGGTTCCACACGAACGTGTTGACGCCGGCGGCAGCCCCCACCTTGTCGCCGGTGCGCGCCTTGTCGCTCGTGTCCGCCGGCACCTCGCCCTTCCGGTCCCACGCGCGGACCACGCGGTCCTCGGCATCGAGGATCTCGAGCGTGACGGGCACGCTGTCCGCCGGGGCCTTCGCGAGCCACCATCGCACCGTCGCGCCACGCGGCGGATTCGAACCCGCATCCTGGCGCGGCACACTGAAGCCGCCGGTGCGGATCGCCGTCGCAGGCGCGAACAGGTGCATGTCACGCTTGGCCACCTCTGGCGTGATCTGCCGCAGCGGCGTGACGTCGTCGAGGATCCAGAACGACCGCCCCTGCGTGGCGGCGCACAGGTCGTCGCCCTTCACGAGCAGGTCGGTGATCGGCACGGTGGGCAGGTTGCGCTGCAGGCTCTGCCACCGCTCGCCCGCATCGAACGAGACCCACACACCCGTCTCGGTGCCGGCGTAGAGCAGGCCCTTGCGCACCGGATCCTCACGCACCACGCGCACGAAGCTGTTGCCAGGCAGTCCCGCGGTGATGCGCTTCCATGTGCGCCCGTAGTCGCGCGTCACGTAGACGTAGGGAGCGAAGTCATCGAGCTTGTAGCGCACCGCCGCGATGTAGGCGGTGCCCGGATCGTGCGGCGAGGCATCGATGGCGTTGATCTGGCTCCACTCCGGCAGGCCGCTCGGCGTGACGTCGGTCCATGTGGCGCAACCATCGCGCGTCACGTGCACCCGGCCGTCATCGGAACCCGCCCACCACACGCCCGCCTGCCTGGGGCTCTCGCTCACCGAGAAGATCGTGCAGTAGTACTCGACGCTCGTGTTGTCCTTGGTGATCGGGCCGCCCGAGACGCCCTGCTTGGTCGGGTCGTTGCGCGTCAGATCGGGGCTCACGGCCTGCCAGCTCTGTCCATCGTCCGTGGAGCGGAACAGCCGGTTGCCGCCGGCGAAGAGCGCGTTCGGCTCATGCTTGGAGAACAGGATCGGGAAGTTCCACTGGAAGCGGTACTTCATGCCCTCCGCGCCGTGCCCGAGCGCGTTCTCGGGGTACACGGTCACCTCGCGCTGCTGCCGCGTGCGCAGGTCGACACGTGAGATGTAGCCCAGGTAGCACCCGGCGAACACGACCTGCGGGTCACGCGGGTGCGGCGCGATCCAGCCGCTCTCGCAGCCACCGACATCGAACCAGTCCTCGCGCTCGATGCCGAACCCGGTGGTTCGACTCGGGATCGACACGGTGCTGTTGTCCTGCTGCGCGCCATACAGGCGATACGGGAACTGGTCGTCGGCAGCGATGCGGTAGAACTGCGCGGTCGGCTGGGTCTCGAGACTCGACCACGTCGCCGCACCGTCCTGGCTCACGGCAGCGCCGCCGTCGTCGCCGAGGATCATTCGCTGCGGGTCCTCGGGGGCGATCCACAGGTCGTGGTGGTCGCCGTGCTCGCTGGGGACGTTCGTGAACGTGCGGCCACCGTCGCGCGAACGATGCAGCGACACGTTGAGCACATAGAGCTTGTCGGGGTCCTCGGGGTCGGCGGTGAGCCGGCTGAAGTACCACGCGCGCTGGCGGATCTTGCGTTCGTCATTGACGCGCGTCCAATTGCGGCCCGCGTCGTCGGAGCGGAACAACCCGCCCTCTTCAGCTTCGATCATCGCCCACACGCGTTCCGGTCGCGCGGGTGAGACCGTCACGCAGATCTTGCCGAGCAGGCCCTTGGGAAGGCCGTTGCCCTCCTGCCCCGTGAGCTTGGTCCAGGTGTCGCCACCGTCCACGCTCTTCCACAGCCCCGAGCTCCTGCCACCGCTCTCCAGCGACCACGGCTTGCGCTGCACCTGCCAGAGACCGGCGTACAGGATGCGCGGGTTGGTCGGATCCATCGCCAGGTCGCTGGCGCCGGTCTGCTCGTCCACGAACAGCACGCGCTCCCACGTGCGGCCGCCGTCGCGGCTGCGATACACGCCGCGTTCGGCGCTGGCGCCGAACACGCGGCCCTGTGCCGCCACGAAGATCACGTCGGGGTCGCGCGGATCGATCCGCACGCGCGAGATCTGACTGGTGCGCTCGAGGCCCACATGGCGCCAGGTGCGGCCGGCGTCGGTCGAGCGGTACACACCGTCTCCGTGCGAGACGTTGCCGCGGATCGGCGCCTCCCCCATGCCCACCACGATCACGTTGGGGTCCGACGCCGACACGGCGATCGCCCCCACAGAGCCCGTACCGAAGCTGGAGTCCGACAGGCTCTGCCAGCTGGTGCCGGCATCCGTCGTGCGCCACACGCCGCCGCCCGTGGCGCCCATGTAGAAGAGGCGCGGCTGTCCGGCCACGCCGGTCACCGCGGTCACGCGGCCGCCGCGATAAGGCCCGATCGAGCGCCACCGCAGTGCGCCGAGGAGCGCGGGATCGTAGGCGGGCGCGATCGTGCCCGTGTGCGCCGGGGCCGCAGCGCGCGACGCCGGGGCTGCCGCGGACCGGGCCTGCGAGGGAGACACGGCGAGGACCGCCACCATGCAGGGCACTGCACTCATCCTCCACGACCGCATGCGCGACCTCCTCGGGGATCTTGGAGACGGACCGGCGGGGCCGGAGTCAGCGCTGCAAGAGCAGCCCGACGCCGGGACCGATCGGCCAACCTGTCCACAGATAGATCAGCAACAACAGCGTCCAGAGCACGAAGAACACGACGCTGTAAGGCAACATCAACGAGATCATCGAGCCCACACCTGCGGCTGGGTCGTAGCGGCGCATGGTGGCCAGGACGAACGGCACGTAGGGCAGCAGGGGCGTGATGATGTTGACGAACGAGTCCCCGATCCGGAACACCACCTGCGTGCCCTCAGGGCTGTAGCCGAGCAGCCCGAACATGGGCACGAACACCGGCGCCATGATCGCCCACTTGGCCGATGCCGAGGGCAGCACCATGTCGATCGAGGCTGCCATCAGGATGAACGCGATCAGCAACGGCGCGCCGGTGAACCCCCAGGCCCGCAGCGCGTCGGCGCCGGCGATGGCGGTGAGTGCTCCCAGGTTGGACCACGCGAAGTAGGCGACCATCTGGCCCGCGACGAACGCGAGCACGATGTAGCCGCCCATCGAGCTCATGGTCTCGCCGAGCTTCTCGGCCACGTCACGGTCGCTGCGCACCACGCCGGACGCGATGCCGTAGGCGAGGCCGGGCAGGAAGAACAACAGCGACACCAGCACGACCATGCTCTCGAAGAACGGGTCGAGCCGCTGCAAGCCGGTCTTTGCCGCGTCCATGAGCGGAGCGCCAGGCAGCAGCGTCAGCGCCGCCACGGTGAGCACCGTGACCGCCGCCGTCACGCCGGCCGCTCGGAGCCCGCGGCGCTCGGTGGCGCTCAGCGCATTCGACTCCGGAGCCGCTGCGGGCTTCCAGGCCCCGAGCCGTGGCTCGACGAGTCGCTCGGTCACCCACGCGCCCGCGAGGGTGAGCACCGGCGTGGAGACCACCATGAAGAAGTAGTTGCCGAGCACTCCCGGCGAGTATCCCGGGAAGAGGCCCGAGTTCTCCACCGCAGAGCGCGTGAAACCGACCAACAGCACGTCGAGCGAACTCGGCATCAGGTTGGCGCTGAATCCTCCCGACACGCCGGCGTATGCGGCCGCGATCCCGGCGAGCGGATGGCGGCCGACCGCGGCGAACAGCGCCCCGGCGATGGGGGGCAACAGCACGATGCCGGCATCCGAGGCGATGTTGGCG
>CADEFY010000055.1 GCA_902826705.1 uncultured bacterium | reverse complement strand
GGAGATAGCCCAGCGGCGCGCCCCGGCGCGGGCCGCGTTCGAGGCCGAACGCCTGCGCGAGTCCGACTCGCTGGCCGCCCGCGTCACCGCGCACGCCGCGCGCAGCGGCGACTCCCTCCTCTGGCTCGAGGGGCTGCGGCAGCAGAATCGCGCGCGACTGGGTTCCCCGCGCATGAGCGAGCCGCTCGCGCTGGCGCTCGCGGACTCGGCGCTCGCGCTGGGGATCGCGCTGCGGCTCGACACCGAGGTGCCGGTGCTCATCCGCTACCGCGGCAAGGTGCTGCATGCGCATCGTCGCATCGCCGACGCCGAACGCGCGCTGGGCGCGGCGCGGCGCGCGCTCATGGCGCTGCCGGTCGTGGACACGGCACGTGCGGCCCAGTGGCTGGTGGAGCAGTCCGAGGCGCTCTACACGCTGGGTCGCTACTCCGCGGCTGTCGAGTCGCTGACCGTGGCGATCCGCGCCTTCGGGTCGATGGCTCGTCCGGACACGGCCGGGTGGGCCAACGCCCTCAACGGCCTCGCGAGCACCCAGCTCCTGCTCGGTGCCGAGGCTGCAGCCGAGTCGCTCTGGCTGGATGCCTACGCGCTGCGGCTCCGCATCCGGCCCCCGGTTCAGGAGGACATCGCGCAGAGCCTCAGCAACCTCGGCACGTCGCGCCATCGTCGCGGCGACTACGAGGGCGCCGTGAAGTACTACGAGCAGTCGATCCGGATCTACGAGGCCATCGACTCGCGGGTGCTGCCGTACGCGCTCGACGGGCTTGCACGCGCGCGTGTCTCGCAGGGCCGCCCGCTCGAGGCGCGCCGCATCTGGGAACGCGCGGTCGACCTGCTCGAGGCCCAGGGTGCATCGAGCGGGACGCAGAGCCTCAATGTGATGAACGGACTCACCGACCTCTACCGCGATCTGGGCGACCTGCACACGGCACGCGCTCAAGCCGATACCGTGTACCGGCGCTACCAGCGGTTGTTCGGGTCCGCGCATCGGGAGACGGCCTCGTCCGCGGCGACCCTGGCGGGGCTGCTGGCGCGCTCGGGACAACGGCGCGAGGCGCTGGTGCTGGCGCGTCGCGCGTCGCACACGTTGGACTCGCTGCTCGGACCCGACAACGAGCGCTCGACCGTGGCGCGGTCCACCCTGGCGCGCATCCTCGAGCGCGGCCGCGACGCGACCGAGGCGAGGGAGGCCGAGGCGATCCGCACCGGCCTGCTGCGCAGCCAGGCGGTGCAGCTCGGTGCACTGCACCCGCGTGTGGCCCTTGCCCGGCTCGCACTGGCGCACGCGCTCATCGATCGCGGCGCGGTCGAGCCCGCGGCCCAGCAGGCCGACTCCGCAGCGCTCGTGATGCAGCGCCTGTACGCCCCAGGCAACCCGCTGCTCGCGCCGCTGTATGAGGTGCGGTCGCGACTGGCGGCCGCTCGCGGTCAGCGCGAGGAGGCGGTGGACCTGGCGCTCGCATCGGTCGATGCCACGCGCTCGGTCGAGCGGGTCTCCGCACGGGAGTTCTCCGAGCGCGAGGCCATCGCGCTGGGCAGTCGGTCCGAGTGGAGCCTGGGCTCGGCGGTCGAGCTGCTCGGCCGCGGCGCGCCGCTGCCCTCGCGCGTGGCCCCGGTCTGGGATCGCGTGATCGAGTCACGCATGCGCGCGCTCGATGCGGCCGCGCGGCGGCGCGGGTTGGCCATGCGCCCCGACTCGGCGATCCGCGCACACGCCGCCACACTCGAGGATGCGCGCGGCGCGTACGCACGCCAGTGGGTGCGCGCCGCGCGCGACACCGCGCCGCCGGACGCCGGGGTGCTCGCGATGCTGCGTCAGCGCATGGAGGCAGCCGAGCGCGCGCTGGCGGCCTCCGACCCGGTGTTCGCCGCGGGCACGGCGATGGACACGGCCTCGGGCCCGGCGGTGCGTGCGGCCGTGCCGCGCGGCGAGGCGCTGGTCGGCTACTGGCGCCACACGGGTGGCGACACGGCGGCCTACGCGGCGTTCGTGCGCGGGCCGACCGGCGCGGAGCAGTGCTTCGATCTGGGACCTGCCGCGCGCATCGAGGCCGCGATCGAGGACCTGCGCCTCGTCGCAGGCCGCCCCCCGGCGCGCGACGACCGCGCGGCCGCGACGCGCGCATGGCGCGCCGCCGAGGCGGTGACGGCGCTGGTCTGGACACCGCTGTGTGCGGCGATCGGCGATGCGTCACGCATCCACGTGGTGCCGGACCATGCGCTGGCGCGCGTGCCGTTCACGGCGCTCACGGCGGAGCGGGACCACTATCGGATCGAGTCCGGCGCGCCGATCGTGGTGCGCGCGAGCGAGCGCGAACTGCTCGCCAGTCCCGCCGAACACGTGGCGGCGGCCGCACTCGTCATGGGGGCACCGGACTTCGGGGCGGCGCCCGCGCGCCGCGCGAGCGGCTACTGCGTCTCGCTCGCCGATGTCGTGTTCGCGCCGCTCCCGGGTGCACTCGAGGAGGCGAGTGGCGTCGCGCGCACGCTGTCCTCGGCTGGCGAGCCGGTGGTGGCGATCTCGGGCGTCGAAGCGACCGAAGCGGCGTTCATCGCACAGGCACCCCATCACCGGTTCCTGCACCTGGCCACCCACGCGTTCGTGCTCGGCGAGTCGTGCGCGGAAGCGCCCACGCTCACCCGGGGCGTGGGGCGGTTGGTGCGCCCGGCGGCCGCACCACGCGCGGTGGCGCGCGAGCACGACCGCGTCGTGCTCGAGGGCCGTGTCGGCCTGGCGTTCGCGGGCGCCAATGGACGTGCATCGGGGCAGGAGGACGGCATCCTGACCGCCGAGGAGATCGTGGGCCTCGACCTGGGCGGCGTGGATTGCGCGGTGCTCTCGGCGTGCGAGACCGGCGTGGGGCCGCTCGCCACGGGCGAGGGTGCGCTGGGGCTGCACCGCGCGTTCCGCATCGCCGGGGCGCGCTCGGTGGTGATGAGCCTGTGGGCGCTGGGGGACCGTTCCGCGCGCGACTGGTCCCTCGCGTTCTGGGCGGAGCGCGTCGCGGGGCGCGCCACATGGCAGGCGGCCTGGGACGCGTCGCGCCAGCGGCTCGACGCGGCGCGGAGCGGCGGCGCGAGCACGCACCCGTTCCACTGGGCCGCGTTCACCGCGTGGGCCGCACCCGGCCGCTGATCGACGCTACGGCGTCGAGAGCGCCAGCGTGATGCGGCCGTCGCCGGTGCGCACGCGAAGCGGTTCGATGCCGCCGTTGAGCTGCCCCGTGAGCACCTGCCGTGTGCGTGGCGGCACGGGGATCGGCAGCTCGACCACGATGCGGCCATCGCTCGTGCGCGCATCGAGCATCGCCGCGAGGTCGCGCGGCACGCGCAGCGTCACCGAGCCCTCGCCGGTCTCCACCGCCCACGGACCTGCGAGCCGCGAGCCGGCGGTAGCAGTGACCGCCGCGCGCCCGTCTCCTGTGCGCGCATCGAGTCGCTCGAAGCGGCCCGTCAGGTCGAGTCGACCGTCGGCCGTGCGCGCCTGCACGTCGCCGTCGAGCCCCGAGGCCACGATGCGACCGTCACCGGATCGCAGGTCCACATGCCCGGCGAGCCCGGTGCCCAGGATCGCCCCGTCGCTGGCCTCGAGCCGCACGTCGCCCGTGAACGGGTCGCACTCGATGCGCCCGTCCTCGGTGCGCACGGAGAGGCGTCCATGCCGCGGCATCGTGAGGGTGATCGAGAAGTCGAGCACATAGCCGCCCAGCACCACCATCTCGTCGGGCGTCATCGCCTCGACGACCACGGTGCGGCCCTCGCGCCGGATCGAGACCTGCGGGTCGCGCTTGCCGTGCACCCAGCCCCACGTCTTGGCGTCGTGCTTGACCTCGATCTCGACCGGTCCGGAGTCCCGAGTGCGGATCCGCACATTCGCATCATCGGTGCGCACCTGGACATCGGCCGAGTCCCCGGCCTCGAAGCGCTGGTTCCAGGTCCGGGCGGAGGCGGGTGAATCGCTGAGCAGGGCGGCGCCGAGCAGCGACACGGCGGCGAGCATCGGGACAGTCGAGCGATGGGCGTGCATGCGGGTGCTCCTCGAGGATGGGGTCCGTGCCCCCGGATACGGCCCTCGGGCGAGTCGGGTTGCGCGTCGCTCAGCGCTGCTGCCCGAACCGGGTGCCGAAGAAATCGCCCTTGTTCCAAGTGGGGCGGGAGGGAGCGTCGGCGAGCTGCCACGTGCCGAGCAGCGCCATGCGGGTGAATCGCGCAGCCGAATCCCAGTGGAACGGCTGGTCCATGTCGTCGCTCGGCGCGTGATAGTCCTCCATGCGCCAGCGCGCGATCTGCGCGCGACCCTCGGCCGTGCCGTCGCCACCCGAGACGGGGAAGACCGCCGGCACGCCCTGCTTGATGAACGAGAACTGGTCCGAGCGGACGAACACGACCTCGCTCGGCATCGGGTCGGGCACGGGCGTGAGGCCCGCTTGCCGCGCGGCGCGCTCGAACACGGGTCCGATGCTCGAGTGCTGCGCGCCGAACAGCACCACCTGCTTCATGGGAGTGAGCGTGAGCACCATGTCCAGGTTGACGTTGCCCACCACGTCGAGGCCGAGGGGCGCGGCATGGCGCGCGAAGTGGTCGGAGCCCTGCAGCCCCTTCTCCTCGCCGGTCACGGCCAGGAACAGCACGGAACGCCGAGGGGCGGTGGGCAGCGCGCGCATGGCACGCGCCAGCTCGAGGAGCATGGCGCAGCCGGAGCCATTGTCGTACGCGCCGTTGTTGATTGAGTCGCCTGCCACGGGCTCACTGATGCCCAGGTGGTCCAGGTGCGCGCTCACCACGATGCACTCGTTCGCGAGCCGCTTGTCACTGCCGCGCAGCAGCCCCACCACATTGGGGCTCGAGACCGCGGCATGCTCGCTCACACGGCGAGCGCGCAGCCGCGTGCCGAACTCGAACCCGCCGGCGCGGCTCGACTCCGCGTCGGCCACCACCTGCGCGAACGTGCGAGGCGCGAAGGCGAAGAGCCGCTCGATGCCCGCAGGCGAGAGCGAGGCCGACACCACGAGCGCGGGCTGCACGTTGGCGGGCTCGCCCTTGCCGTCCACCCAGCGGAACCCGGGCAGCCGTGACTGTCGCACGCTCTTCTCCCACGGCGCGCGCGCCTGGTCGTCCGGCTTGAGGACCTGCACGATCCCGACGGCGCCGCGCTCGGCGGCGATCGCGTCCTTGACGAGCCCGTTGGAGTAGAACGCACGTTCGTTGTGCGGGAACCGCGGCGGCGCGCCACGGAACTGCACGAGCACCTTGCCGCGCACGTCGAGCCCGGCGAAGTCGTCGTGCCCCAGCTCGGGCGCGGCCACGCCGTAGCCCACGAACACGAGCGGGGCCTCGATCGACCGGTCGGTCGCGGTGAGGTCGGGGGACATCAGCGCGTCCTCGGGCATGCGGAGCGGCTGCGCGATGCCCTTGCTGTTGACGAGCGCGAGCGAGGACTGCGCCTCGATCAGCCGGCCGCGGCGGAACGGCACCGGAAGCAGGTAGCCGTCGGTGCCGGCGGGCGCGAGTCCGACCAGCGCCATGCGCGCCGCCATGTAGCGCGCCGCGAGGTCATAGCCGCGCGTGCCGGTGCCGCGCCCCTCGAACAGGTCGTCGGCGAGGAACACGACATCGGCGCGCAGGCGATCGCCCGAGATCCGCAGCGCCTCGGCCCACACGCCGGGCGGGGGCGCGCCCGCGGGACGGCGCACGAGCGGCGCGGGTCCCGCGCCCATGGCGGACAGCGCGAGCATGGCCACGAGGAGCTGCGACATCCGGCGGCGGGACGGGCGCATGGGGGCCTCCTGAGGACTCGGAACGCGCACACGCGGAGTGCTCAGACAGAACCTAGGGCGCTCGTTCGGGCAGGGTCAACTTCGTTCCGACGAACGGCGTCGGTGCATGGCGCTGGGGTATGCTGCCGCAGCCTCCTCGCGATGCACACCCGACCCCCACGAGCGGGACTCGATGAACGACATCAGCCGAAAGATCCTCTGGGCCGACGACGAAGTCGACCTGCTGCGCCCGCACATCCGGTTCCTGGAGCAGAAGGGCTACATCGTCACGCCGGTCCCGAACGGCGAGGACGCACTGGCCGAGCTGGCGCGCGAGCGCTACGACGTGCTGCTGCTCGACGAGATGATGCCGGGACTCGGCGGCCTCGAGACGCTGGCGCGGATCAAGTCTCAGGGGCTCGAGCTGCCGGTGATCCTCATCACCAAGAGCGAGGAGGAGACGCTCATGGATGAGGCGATCGGCAAGCGCATCACCGACTACCTGATCAAGCCGGTCAATCCCTCGCAGGTGTTCCTGGCCTGCAAGCGCGTGTTCGACAGCCAGCGCATCCAGGACGGCCAGCGTGCCCGGGACTATGTCGGCGAGATGCAGCGCTGGCAGACCATGGACATCAAGCGCCTCGACTGGCAGGGCTGGGTGGACCTCGCGGTCGATGTCGCGCGATGGGACGTGGGGCTGGACGGCGCGCCCGAGTCGGGACTGCAGCAGGCGCATCTCGACTTCCGCCGCAGCCTCAACATCGACTTCGGCCGGTTCATCGAGGACCGCTATCCGGGCTGGGTGTCGCGTGCGGCCAAGGGTGCGGGCGACCGCCCCACGCTGAGCACCGACATCGTGGCGCGCGCGGTGGTGCCGCACCTGCAGGCGGGCCGGAACGTGTCGCTCGTGGTGATCGACTGCATGCGGCTCGACCAGTGGTTCACGCTCGAGCCGCTGCTGTCCGACTGGTTCGACATCGACCGCGACTACTACTGCTCGATCCTGCCCACTGCCACGCCCTATTCGCGCAACGCGATCTTCTCGGGGCTGCTGCCGGCGCAGCTCAAGGCGCAGCACCCCGACAAGTGGGCGGAGAACAGCAACGACGAGCGGACCAAGAACCGATTCGAGCGCGAGTTCCTCGAGGCGCAACTCGAGCGGCTGCAGGTGCGGCTCATGAAGGGACTCAAGTACATCAAGGTGCACGACAACGAGGAGGCCGCCAACGTGCGGCGGCAGGTGCACTCCATGGCCAACCTCTCGCTCGTGGCCATGGTGTTCAACTTCCTCGACATCCTCGCGCACGGCCGATCCGAGAGTGAGCTCGTGCAGGAGCTGGCGCCCGACGAGGCGGCGTTCCGCGCGGTGATGAAGGCGTGGTTCACGCACTCGCCGCTCTACGAGGTGTTCCAGGCGCTCTCGCAGACCGACGGCGTGGTGGTGGTGACCACCGACCACGGCGCCGTGCTGGGACGGCGCGCCGCGCTGGTGCATGGCAATCGCGACACGTCCACCAACCTGCGCTACAAGTTCGGGCTCAACCTGAACACGGATCCCAAGCAGGCGATCATCATCCGCAAGCCCATGGAGTACCAGCTTCCCGACGATGGCGTGAACAAGAACTACGTGCTCGCGCGCGAGGACTACTACTTCGTCTATCCCACGCGCTTCCACGAGTTCGAGGGACGCTATCGCGGCTCGCTGCAGCACGGCGGCGTGTCCGTGGAGGAGATGATCCTGCCGCTCATGACGCTGCGGCCCAAGGGCCGCGCTTGACCGGTTCGCTGGACAAGCGCAGCACGAGCGCCGAGCAGACGGAGCAGTTGGGCGAGGCGCTGGCCGCCGCGCTGCAGCCCGGCGATGTGATCGCGCTGCGCGGCGAGCTGGGCGCCGGCAAGACGCGGTTCGTGGCCGGTCTGGCGCGCGGGCTCGCGAGCGACTCGCGAGTGCGATCGCCCTCGTTCACGCTCGTGCATACCCATGAGGCCCGCGTGCGGCTGCATCACCTCGACCTCTACCGGCTCGCCTCGGCGCAGGAGACCGACGGCCTCGGGCTCGAGGAGCTGCGCGAGACGGGTGCGCTCGTGGTGGAGTGGGGCGAGCGGTTGCCGGCGCCGCTGCTCGCCGAGGCGCTCATGCTCGCCGCGCGCGTGATCGACGCCGACACGCGCGAGTGGAGTGCCAGTGCATGGGGCGGGCGCGGCAAGTCGCTGCTCGAGGCGTGGCGCTCGCTGCCGGAGCCGCAGTGAGCGCGCCCGAACGGCAGGCCGGGCTGGCGATCGAGTGTGCCACGGACCATGTCGAGGTGGCCGTGGTCACGCCGGACGGAGTCGCTGCGCACCTTCACGAGGCGGTGGGCCACGGCCAGTTGCGGCGCGTCACTCCCATGGTGCGCGCGGCGCTCGACCAGGCCGGCGTCTCGGCGCGTGCGCTGGCGTGGATCGCCGCGGACCTCGGCCCCGGTTCGTTCACCGGCGTGCGCGTGGGGCTCGCCACGGCCGACGCGCTGGCGCTGGCGGCCGGCGCGCCAGTGCTAGGCGTGTCGAGCCTCGCGGCGCTGGCGCACACGGCGCCGGCCAAGCGCGCGCTGCTCGTGCCGCTCGTGCCCGCTGGCCGGCGCGACGTGTACGCCGGGTGCTTCCGCGCGGACCTGCGCGGCAACGTGCGGCAGGTGACCGCGCCGTGGGTGGGCCCGACCGATGCGCTGCTCGCGCACGTGCAGGCGGTGCACGCGCTGCTGCCCCGCACCACGCTGCGGTTCGTCGGCCCGGGCGCCGGCCGCGAGCAGGCGGCGCTCGAGGCGGCGCATCCGCAGTCGACGGCGCTCGCGTTCCGCCACGACGGCCTCTCAGCGCTCGACCTCGCGCACGCCGCGCGCCTGCCGCATGGCGCCGGGGCGGGGCTGCCGTCCGCGGAGCACGCGGCGACGCCCGTGTACGTGCGACCGCCGCAGGCCGAGGAACGCGTGCGGCGCGCGCTCGAGGGTCCGGTCACGCTCACCGTGCGCGCCATGGCCGAGTCCGACATGGACGCGGTGCTGGCCGTGGAGCGCGAGGTGTTCCGGGACGCATGGACGGCGTCGTTCTTCCGCCGGCTGCTCGCTGAGCCCGGCGCGTGGCTGCGCGTCGCCGAACGAGGCGGCGCACTGGCGGGCTACTCGGTGGCCACCCTGCAGCCGCCGCAAGCCGATCTCGAGAACCTCGCCACGGTGCCGAGTCAGCGCCGCAACGGCGTCGCGCGTGCACTCATGGACGACCTCTACGCCGCGTGCCGCGCGCAGGGCGTGCGCGCGGTCACGCTCGAGGTGCGCGCGACCAACGCCGAGGCGCAGGCGCTCTACGCGGCCGAGGGTTTCGCGATCGTGGGACTGCGCAAGGGGTACTACCGGCACCCGGACGAGGACGCTCTCGTGATGCGCGGGCCCGTACCGTGAGCTCCGGTGCAGCGGGCCGCCGTCTGGTCGCGCTGGCGGCGTTCGCGCTGATCGTGGTGGTCGTGGTGGCGGCCGATCGGGACACGTTGCCCGCCTGGATCCGCTGGTTCTACACGTGGCCGGGCGGCGACAAGCTGGGGCACTTCGTGCTCATGGGCGCGCTGTCGTTCGTGGTGCAGCGCGCGGTGGACCGCGGCGCGGGCCGGCGCGGCGCAGCGGTACTGCTGTCGCCCGGTCCGCTCGTCGTGGCCGCGCTCGTCGCGCTCGAGGAGTGGTCGCAGCTCGCGTTCCGCTCACGCTCCGCCTCGTGGATCGACCTGGCCGCCTCGCTTGCGGGCATCGCCTGCGGCGCCTGGCTCGCGGCGCGCAGGCGCCCACCGTCGGCGTAGCGGCGCAACCCGCCCGCGGATCGGCGCGATCGCGGGGGTCGCGATGGAGCTGTTCGCCGTGCTGGTCACCACGCCTGCGATCAGCCGCGCGTTCGGTGTGGAGCCCGACTACTCGGGACTCGCCGGCATCCGCGGCAGCCTGACCGGGCTGTTGCTGTATCTCGTGCTCAACTGGACGCTGGCGGCGTTCGGCGAGGAGATCTGCTTCCGCGGGTTCCTCATGCAGCGGCTGGCGCGACTGTTCGGCGACGGCCGTGCCGCGTGGATTCTGAGTCTCGTCGCCTCGAGCGTGCTGTTCGGTTGGGGGCACACTGAGCAGGGCGTCTCGGGCTGGGTGCAGGAGGGGCTGAGCGGCCTGCTGCTCGGGGTGCTGTTCCTGGCCAACGGCCGCAACCTCGCCGTGCCCATCGTGGCGCACGGCGTGTCCAACACACTCGCGTTCGTGCTGATCTTCCTCGGCCGCTACCCCGGGATCCGCTGAGGCGCTCGCACGACTCAGCCCTTGCGGCTCAGGTCCCGTCGCAACGGAGGGCGCTACCGCGATCGATCGCGCTTGGACGCCTTGGACACCTTGGACTTCACGGCCTCGCGGCCCAGATCGCGCAGCGCGTCCTTGCCCACCCAGCGTGCGCTCGCGTCCTCGGAGGCGGCGAGCGCGTGCGCCGTGGCCATCGCCGCGCGGTGCAGTGCGGGGCCGCGATGCCCCACGGAGCGCAGCGCCCAGCTCACGCCCTTCTTGACGAAGTTGCGCTCGTCGTCCGCCGCTGCCGCGATCCACTTCAGGGACTTCACGAACGGGGCGTCGGCGGCCTGCTTGTCGTGCTGGGCGACGCTCGCGAGCAGCGCGAACGACGCACGCTTCACGAACTCCTCGCGGCGCGCGCGCCACTGCTCGATCTTCTTCCACGCGAGCGGCGTGCGGTCCCACAGGCTGAAGCAGAGCGTGTCGCACACCGCCCAGTTGTCGAACGCCCTGACCCACCGGTCCATCTGCGCGGACGTGACGCGCTCGGGTTCGTCGACATAGGCCGTGAGCAGCCGCGCCTCGTACCAGCCCGTGTCCCAGAGCGCCAGGGCCAAGTCGTGATCGCGGCCGAGCTGGCGGGCGAGCTGCTGGATCGCCGCCATCTTCACGCCGAAGGCGCGCGGTGCGGTGATGCCATAGCGCGCGAGTCCGTCGCGCTGGGCGCGCGTGCCCTTGCGCTCCAGCCAGGCGAGCGCCTCGCGTACGCGGGTCGCACTCACGCTACGCCCACGAGCAGCGTGTCGAGGTGGGCGAAGCTCATGTCCATGCCGTTGTTCATGCCGCTCGCGAGTGCCGCGTCGCGCGCCTCTCGCGTGGGGTAGACCGACGTGATCGTGATCGTGGTGAGGCCATCGGCCTCGGTGAGCACCAGGGTGTTCACCGACTCGGGCCAGTCCGGGCCCCACGACTCGGTCGACACCACGCGCTCAGGCGGAACGACCTCGCGGTAGCTGCCGGCGATCTCCATCTCGGTGCCATTCGCCTTGCGATAGCCGAAGCGCCACCGGCCGCCGGGCCGCAGGTCGATCTCGCAGACGGGCATGGTCCAGCCCGGCGGGCCGAGCAGCCACTTCGACACGTGCTGCGGCTCGTGGAACGCCGCGAACACGCGCTCGCGCGGCGCACGGACCACGCGCGTGATCACGATCTCGCGATCGCCGGGGGTGGTGAATGTGGTGACGCCGGTCCTAGTCACGGGATTCATCCGGGGCCTCCTGCATCGGCAGACGTTCGAGGTGGGAGTCGAGTCGAGTGAAGCTGGCGTCCCAGAACTCCCGGAACTCACCCGCCCACTCGACCACTTCGCGGATCGGCGCCGCCTCCAGTGTGCGCGGGCGCCACTGGGCCGACCGCCCGCGCTGGATCAGCCCGGCGCGCTCGAGGACGCGCAGGTGCTTGGACACGGCGGGGCCGCTCATCTGGAACGGCGCGGCGAGTTCCTTGACGCTCGCCGCGCCCGCGGCGAGCCGCGACAGGATCGCGCGGCGCGTCGGGTCGGCCAGGGCCGAGAAGGTGAGGCTCAGGGAGTCGGGTGCCGCTCGCATCGCGTTGCCGTCCTTTTCGATGAACCGGTCAGTTAGATAACCGTATGGTTATTCAACCGTGCCCAAGGGGGCCGCGTCAAGGGGGAACTGCGTGGGCGCCCGGGCTAGGCTGCACCCATGACTCCCTCGCTCCGCGGCCGCGCCGGGCTCGCCGTCGCGCTGGCCATGCTCGCGTTCGCGAGCAACTCGCTCCTCTGCAGGGCGGCGCTGCGCGACTCGGCCACCGATCCGGCGCGCTTCACCGCGCTGCGCGTGGTCTCGGGCGCGCTCGTGCTGGTGGCGATCGTGCGCCTGCGCGACGGCGCATGGCCGCGTGGCGGCGATGGCCGTTCGGCGCTCGCGCTCTTCGCCTACGCCGCGGCGTTCTCGTTCGCCTACGTCGCGCTGCCGGCGGGCACGGGTGCGCTGCTCCTCTTCGGCGCCGTGCAGGCCACCATGATCGGCCACGGCCTGCGCTCGGGCGAGCGCCCCACGCCGGCGCAGGCGGCCGGGCTCGTGCTCGCGCTGCTCGGACTGCTCGTGCTGCTCGCACCCGGCCTCGCCGCTCCGCCGCTGCCGAGCGCGCTGCTCATGCTGGGCGCTGGCGTGGCGTGGGGTGCGTACTCGCTGCGCGGGCGTGTCACGGGGGATGCCACGGCGGTCACCGCCGGCAACTTCGCCCGCGCGGTGCCGTTCGCGGTGGCGCTGGCGCTCGTCCCGGGGCTCGGGTCGCGGCTGGATGCGGCGGGCGCCGGGTACGCCGTGGCCTCGGGCGCGATCGCATCGGGTGCGGGGTACGCCATCTGGTACTCGGCGCTCCCTGCGCTCGGTGCGACGCAGGCCGCGAGCGTGCAGCTCTCGGTGCCCGTGCTGGCGGCGCTGGGGGGCGTGCTGCTGCTGGGCGAGCCGCCGTCCTGGCGGTTGGCGGTCGCCGCCGTGGCGATCCTCGGCGGCATCGCACTGGTGCTGCGCGAACGCGCAGCCCGTGCGGCCCCGCGTGGCACCGCGCCGCCCGGTGGGGTATGACTCCCGACACCGCCAGCCCGCGGACTGGCGCGCCTTCCCATGCGGAGAACCTCCATTCCATGTCCTGGCTCAAGCGCGAACGCGCGGGCATCAAGGCCGAGGTCAAAGCCGACCGGGACATGCCCGAGGGGCTCTGGACCAAGTGCGATGACTGCGGCGAGGCGCTGTTCCAGCGCACGCAATGCTGCGCCTTGCGCGTCGAGGCCGTTGATGATCGCGCGCACCGCTTCGCTGGGGTCGCGGCCGGCGGCGATGTAGTTCACGCCGGCGCGCTCGGCGACGGCAGCCAAAGCGCGCTCCGAAAGATTCAAGGATTGCGACAGGCGGCGAACATCAACCTGCACCGCATCCCATTGGGTTTGGGTGACGCCGGCGGAGCGGACGGCGGCGACGGCGCGCTCGGCCTCGGCCTTGG
>CADEFY010000054.1 GCA_902826705.1 uncultured bacterium | reverse complement strand
CCGACCTTGATGACCGCGACGCCGCCGACGAGCTTCGCGAGGCGCTCCTGGAGCTTCTCGCGGTCGTAGTCCGACGTGGTGTCACCGATCTCGCGACGGATCTGGTCGATGCGGCCGTTGATCTCGGCCTTCTTGCCAGCGCCCTCGACGATCGTGGTGTTCTCCTTGTCGATGACCAGGCGCTTCGCGCGGCCGAGGTCCTCGAGCTTGACGTTCTCGAGCTTGATGCCGAGATCCTCGGAGATCACCTTGCCGCCCGTGAGGACCGCGATGTCCTCCATCATGGCCTTGCGACGGTCGCCGAAGCCCGGGGCCTTCACCGCGCACACCTGCAGCGTGCCGCGCAGCTTGTTGACCACCAGCGTCGCGAGCGCCTCGCCCTCGACGTCCTCGGCCACGATCAGGAACGGCTTGCCGCGCTGCGCGACCTTCTCGAGCACGGGCAGCAGGTCCTTCATGTTCGACAGCTTCTTCTCGTAGAGGAGGATGCTGGCGTCCTCGAGGACGGCCTCCATCGACTCCTTCTCGGTCACGAAGTAGGGCGAGATGTAGCCCTTGTCGAACTGCATGCCCTCGACCACCTCGAGCGTGGTCTCGACCGAGCGCGCTTCCTCGACCGTGATCGTGCCGTCCTTGCCCACCTTGTCCATCGCCTTGGCGATCATCTCGCCGATGACGGTGTCCGAGTTGGCCGAGATCGACGCGACCTGCTGGATCTCCTTGTTGTCCTTGACCGGCTTGGAGAGCTTGGCCAGCTCCGCCACCACGGTCTCGACGGCCTTCTCGATGCCGCGCTTGATGTACATCGGCGCAGAACCGGCGGTCACCGACTTGAGGCCCTCCTTGAAGATGGCCTCGGCGAGCACGGTCGCGGTGGTGGTGCCGTCACCGGCGACATCGGAGGTCTTGCTGGCGACCTCACGCACCATCTGCGCGCCCATGTTCTCGTACGGGTTCTCGAGCTCGATCTCCTTGGCCACGGACACGCCGTCCTTGGTGACCGTCGGGGAGCCCCACTTCTTGTCGAGCACGACATTGCGACCACGAGGTCCGAGCGTGACCTTCACCGCCTTGGCGAGGATCTCGACGCCCTTGAGGATCTCGCCGCGCGCCTGCTCGCTGAAGAGCAACTGCTTGGCAGCCATGATGCCTCCTGATGAGGATGAGTCGACGCGCCGCACGCGGCGCGAGGAGTGGGCTTACTTGGTGTTGAGGATCCCGAGCACCTCGTCCTCACGGAGGATCGTGTACTCGGTGCCGTCGATCTTGACGTCGGTGCCGCTGTACTTGCCGACGAGCACGCGGTCGCCCTTCTTCACTTCGAGCGAGATGCGCTTGCCGTCATCGGTCAGGCGGCCCGGCCCGATGGCCACGACCTCACCCTCCTGCGGCTTCTCCTTGGCGGTGTCGGGGATGATGATCCCGCCACGCACCGTCTCCTGCTCCTCGATGCGACGGACGAGGATCCGGTCGGCCAGAGGATGGAAGTTCATCGCTACCTCCTGCTGATGGTGGAACGTGCGCAGTGCGCGTGCGCGAGGCATGCGGACCGCGTCGGGTGGACTCGGCGTGCAGCGGGCCGCAACCAGCGGCCCTAGACGACAGCGCACGCTAGACGGCGCTCCGGAGGTGCGGCAAGCCCGGAGATCGCAAAGTCTGCCAAGGCACTCGTAGTGCCATGGATGCCAATGGGATGGGCCATGGCATCAGGGGCGTCATGCCCGTTCACGATCGCAACACAATGCCATCTTGGCAATGGCTGCTGGCGCCGCGCGGGGCGGGTGTGGACGGCGGCTACTTCGGGGGTGTCAGCGACTCGAACAGGGCCAGGCGGGCCTGGCCGTCGAGGAACCCCGTGCTCACCGTGCCACTCACGGTCACACTCTCGCGCGAGCGCGGTGTGCGCACGCGGGTGAACACCACGAGCGTGTCGCGGCCCTGGTGCAGGTTGTAGGCATAGCCCCCGCCCACGGGGAACACCTCGCCCACCTTGCCCTTCACCATCACGTCACGGCCGTCGTAGCGCGCGGCATCCCGCTTGAGTTCGGCCACCGAGGCGAAGCCACCGCCGCGCGGCCACGCGGCGTAGACCGCGATCACCGCCACGACCGCGGCCAGCACCATCTGCACGCGGCGGTCGCTCTTGAGCACGTGCAGCGCCTGGATCCACCACGACAGCTTGGGCGTGGCGATCTCGAACGCCTGCGGCTGCACCACCGTGTGGCCGCGCTGCAGATGTTCAGCGGCGGCGGCGATCTCGGCGCGGCGCTCCTCGGTCTGCTGGCGGCGCTCCTCGGCGTCGTCCATGGGGAAGTCGCGTGCCGTCGCCGGCAGCGCGGCGGTGCGCGCGGGGCGGTCGCGATGCAGCGAGGGCACGCTGTTGGCGCCGGCGTCCCACGTCATCATGGGCGCGAGGCCCGGCTGCATGTCTCCCGCGTTCGAGTCCTCGCCCACGCGGCCGAACACCTTGCGCGTGGCCGCCCCCGGCGCATCCGCCCCGGGCTCGCTCGCCGGACGCGACAGCGGCGGTGGCGGCGCGTGTGCGGTGGGCGCGGAGGACTCGAACTCGATCGCCTCGCCGCCCCCCGGCTTGAACAACTTGGGAGCCGGGCGCGGCGCGCCGGCCTCGGCCGCGCGGCGCTGCATCTCGGCCTCGAGGCCCTCGTCGGCGCCCACGAGCCAGTCCGCTCGGTCCGACGCGGGGTCGGCCGGGTTCGGAGCGTCGTGATCGTCGATCGGATCGGGCTGGGCCACACGTCCTCCATGACTCTCAGGGGGCACCCCGGGTCATCGGCAGGACGGGCGCGCAGCTTCAGGACCGCCTTCGGCCCCCGGTTCGCCGCGCGGATGGCGGGGCCGGCCGCGTCGCGCCGTGCAGGCCGTAGGCGGTGAGGCGCCGGTAGAGCGTGCGGAGCGGCATGCCGAGCGTGGCCGCGGCGCGCCGCTTGTCTCCCCCGGCGTGCTTCAGGGTGGCCGTGATGAGTCGGCGCTCGGCCTCGGCCTGGCTCATGCCCACCGAGATCCCCAGGGCCGCCTCGTGCGTCGCGCGCAGCGCGGACGGCAGGCCGGCCACGTCCAGCGTGCGCTGTCCCTTGGAGACGAGCACCAGGTCCTCGATCACGCGCTTCAACTCGCGCACGTTGCCCGGCCAGTCATAGCTCGTGAGGCGCTCCAGCAGTCCCGCCGACATCGCGGGCACGCGGCGGCCCTGGGCTCGGGCGGCTTCGCGCAGCAGCCCCTCGGCGAGCGGCGCGATGTCCTCGCGGCGCTCGCGCAGAGGCGGCACCTCGATGCGCAGCGCCGAGAGGGCTTCGAAGAGATCGCCGCGGAACCGGCCGGCGGCCACCTCGCCGCGCAGGTCGAGCCGCGTGCTCGCCAGCAGGCGCACGTCGGCGCGCAGCGTCTCGGCGCCCCCGATGCGCTCGAACGCGCGGCGTTGCAGCACGCGCATGAGCCGCCGCTGCGGTGCCAGCGTGAGCCCGCCCACCTCCTCGAGGAACAGCGTGCCGCCCTCGGCGAGCTCGAGTCGGCCCGGCCGCACGACGTCTCCTGCCTGGCTGCCGAACAGCTCGGTGTCCGCGAGACTCTCGGGCAGCGCCTCGCAGGCCACCGAGACGAATCGCGCGTCGCGCCGCGGCCCGCTCCGTTCTCGCCATGGATCAGCACCGGCGCCTGGGTCGCGGCGACCTGTCGCACCTGCGCCTGCACACGGGCACTCGCGCGCGAGCGGCCCGCGAGCGCCTCGAGGCCCAACTGGCGCGAGAGCAGGCCCTCCATGTCCGCAACCCGGTCGGCGAGCGCGCGATGCTCGAGCCCGCGCTGCAGCGTGGCGAGCAGCCACTCGTGCTGCACGGGGCGGGTCTGCACGTCGAGCGCGCCCCGCCGCATGGCCTCGACCGCCCGCGACTGATCGGGCGCGTCGGTCAGCAGCACGGCGGCCATGTGCGGGTGACGCGTGCGCGCATGCGTCAGCAGTTCGACGCCGTCGATGCGGCGGTCGTGCAGCGCGGCGATCAGACAGTCCACGGGCTCGGCGTCGAGCGCCGCGCGCGCCGTGGCCTGCTCGTGCGTGACGATCACCGCGAAGTCGTGCTGGCGGAGGAACGCCGCCAGCGCACGCGCCGCCGCATCGTCACGGTCGGCGATCAGCACGGTGGGCGCGGTGCGGGGCATCGGGGTCCCGGTGGGGTGCGCGCCGCGGGGCCCCGCGCTCAGCGCGCGGGCAGGGCCTGCAGCGCGGCGAGCGCGCCCTCGATGCTGGGCAGCTTGCTCTTGTCGCCCATGTCCTCGCTCACGTCCTTCCAGAGCACGCGGCCGTCCTTGCCGATCAGGAAGCTCGAGCGCCAAGCATAGCCTGCCTCGGGCAGCAGCACGCCGTAGTCGCGCGTGGTGACCCGCATCCAGTCGGACAGCAGGGGGAACGTGAGACCGAGCTTCTCGGCGAACGCGGTGTTGCTGTGGTGGCTGTCCGTGCTGACGCCGTAGACCACCGTATCCGCGGCTTCGAACCGCGGCAGCGCCTCCTGCACCAAGGGAAGCTGATGCGAGCACGTTCCCGAGAACGCCAGCGGGTAGAACACGAGCAGCACGTGCTTCTCGCCCCGATGCTCGGAGAGCGCGTACGACAGCCCCCCGGCGCCGCGGAGTCGGAAGTCGGGGGCCATCTGACCGACGGCAGGTGTGTCGAGCACGGGTGCGGGCATGGAGCGTCTCCTTCTGGAGGTCGAGGCGATCATCCTGACGTCGGCGCGCAGCGCCGTCCAGCGCGCGGCGCTACCGCCGCCCCGTCACGCGCATCACGTCGAGGCTCACCGCGGCGAGTTCGTGGACCGACCTCACGCCGCGCTCGCGTTCCCAGCGCTCGGCGAGCGCAAGACAGACGCGCGCGGTGGTCATGGCGTCGCCCAGCGCGCGGTGCGCGGTCTCGGCCGGGAGCCCGAGTCGCTGGCGCACGGCCTGGAGCGAGTTGCCCGCGCTGCCATCGGACAGGCCACGCGCGAGGCCCAGGGTGTCGATGATCGGGTTGAGCAGCGGTGGCGCGTCGGCCTCGCGGAACATCGCGATCAGGAACGGCAGATCGAACGGCGCGTTGTGGAACACCAGTGGCAGATCGCCGAGCTGTGCGCGCCACGTGCGACCGAGCTCCGCGGCCGCCGGAGCGTCGGCCACCATGACGTCGGAGATGCCATGCACGCGCGTCGCGTCGGGTGGGATCGCGCGCCCGGGCCGCACCAGGGACGACCACGTCTCGCCGATCGCGCCGTTCAGCAGCGTGACATGCGCCACCTCGACGAGTCGGTGCCCGGACTCGGGGCTCATGCCGGTGGTCTCGGTATCGACCGCGAGCAGGGTGTGCGCCGCGAGGATCGCCATCAGGAACGCTCCACCTGGGCCTCGTAGGCCTCGAAGGTGAGTCCGCGGGCCTGGTGCCCGTCGCCCAGGTAGCGCAACAGCCGCAGGAAGCGCTCGGGCGGCAGGTAGCCGGGCACGTTGGCCAGATGTTCGCCGCTGGCGTCGAGGAAGATGGTGGTCGGATAGCCGTCCACACCGAACCCGCGCGCCAGCTCGCGTGCCGTGAGCGTGTGGCCCTGGTGGTGCAATGTCGCCTCGCTCTCGGCGTCGAGCTTGATGCTCACGAACTTCTGCGCGAGGTAGTCGCGCACATCCGCGCGCGAGTAGACGTCCGCGTCCATGCGCTTACACCAGCCGCACCAGTCCGTGTACACGTCGACCACCACGTAGCGCTGCTCGGCACGCGCCTGTGCCAGCCCCGCGTCCCACGCGGCCCAGCCGGGACCCGCCGAGGCATGCGCGCCGCTGGCGGCTGCGCCGGCGGGTGGCGCCGCGGCGGAGTCCGCGGCGCGGCGCTCACTGCCGCAGCCGGCGAGCACGAACGCGGCTGCGCAGAGCAGGAACAGCGAGCGGCGGGACATGGCGGGCTCCTCCGGAGTCGGATGCGCAAGCGACACGTTGGACCGTAGCACGCAGACGTGGCGAGAACGTCCAGCCGGCGTCAGCCGTGGGTCGTGTGCTGCAGGGTCGCAGCCGGGTCGGCGGGGTCGAACCACACGCCGCACACGCGCGCCTGTCCGAACTGCCCGGGGTTCACACACACCGTGTCGCCCACGGTGTCCCTCCAAGCGCCCGAACTGCGCGCGGACTCATGGATGTGTCCACTCAGCGTGAGCCGAGGCTGGTGCTGCTCGACGAACGCGCGGATCGCGCGCGAGCCCACGTGCATGCGCGAGTCGATCATGTCGCACGCCGTGCCGTGCGGCGGCGAGTGCAGCACGAACACGCTGTCGCGCGGCACGCACTGCGCCGCCACGCGCTCGAGCGCGTCGCGCAACGTGGGACGGCGGTCGGCGGGGTCGAACGCGAACTCGCGCACCGCGCCGCTCGCGTCGCTGCGGTAGCCCGCGAGCTGGCGCGGCGATTCGTCCTCGCCGTCCTCCCACCGCTCCCAGTCCTTGAGGCCGAACGGGGTGATGGGCACATACGACAGGCCCGCCACGGCCACGCCGTCGATCGTCACCACGCGCTCGTGCAGATGCTGCCACAACGTACCGTGATGGCGTTCGAGCACATCCACGTTGGCGGCCCAGTCGTCGTTGCCCATGAGCAGCGCCAGCGTGCACTCGGGCACCGCCTCATGGAGGCGCCGCGCGAACTCGACGAGGAAGCCCTCGAGCCAGAGTCGCTGCCGCCGCACGCCGGTCTCGCTGCCCGCATGCGGTCCGAGATCGCCGCCGATCAGCAGCGCGCGGGGCGCGCGCTCGATCGCGCGTGCGAGCACTTGCTCGTAGAGGTCGCTCTGTCCGTGCAGGTCGGATGTGAAGAACCAGGTGGGCATGATGGGAGCCGCAGGCTAGCGGGGGGGTGAGGAGGTGGCCAGCGCGGAGGATTCCGCTTGAACCGAGGGGTGGGGCGAGCGCATCCTTTCTTCATGAGTCGTGCGTTCCGATATATCGGAACTCTTCGAAGTCCTCTCGCGCGATCGCCGGTCGGGGCGATCGTGACGACCAGAAGGAGCATGCCCCACCATGCGACCCTCTCTCCTGGCGCTTTCCTCGTGCTTGCTCGCGCTCCTCGCGACGCCCGCGCTCGCCTCCCACACGATCGTCCCGGACCAGCACGCGACCATCCAGCTCGGGGTGGACTCGGGCGTGGATACGGTGCTCGTGCGGCCGGGAGAGTATCCGGAGGTCGTGACGACGGATCGAGGCATCGTGGTTCTGGGATTGGCGTCGACTGACCCCAGCACGGTCGAGCGGGCCGTGTTGCCCGCGGTGGGTGGGTTCGTCGGAACCGCCGGCAATTGGGAGCCGATCGGGCTGAGCCGGTTGAGGTTCATGACACGAGTCGTGGTCAACCAGTTCGGTGGGGACGACTCGCAGGTGACCGACTGTCGCTTGGATGGTGGGCTGTATGTCGGCGGCAGCGGCAACTCCCTGATCACGAACTGCATCGTGTTCGGAGATCTCGAGCAGATGGGTTTTCGTGGCGAGGTCGCCATGAACACCGTGGTCGAAGGCACGATCCGCACCGCGAGTTCGAACTCCGCGCATCTCGTCCACAACAATGTCGTGGTCGGCCCTGCCGCGGTCGGCATCGAGAACACCGAGGATACGTGGGTGCGGAACAACTACATCAGGGGCTGCGTCATCGGGATCAGTGGCGCCTGCAGGACTCCCAGCGGCATCCAGAACAACATCATCGAGGACTGCTCGGGCAGCGGGATCTCATTCGATCACTGCACTCAGAGCTTCGTCGTCGAGGACGTCATCGAGAATCTGGTGCGGCGTTGTGGGGGGCGTGGAATCTCGGTGCCTGACGGCTACAACACGATCGCCGGGAACGTCGTGGAGGACAGCGGCGCAGAGGGGATCTTCCAATCCGGAATCGGCAGTTCGGTACGCGACAATATCGTGCTGCGATCCGGCGCGACCGGCATCCGAGCTGGCCGAGTGATCGGCGACAACACGGGGAACATCGTGCTCCGCTCATCCGGCGACGGGATCCACTTCCAGGACGTCAACCGCCTGACCGGGAACATCGCCGGTCGCAATGGCGGCCGCGGCATCGCAGTGGACGGCACGAAGGGACACACTCGCTCGATTCGAAGCAACACCGTCTACTCCAACGATGGCGCGGGATTCTCGATCGGTTCGGGCGAGTCGCTGCCTGACTCCCTCACCAACAACATCTCCTACGGCAACGCCGTCGGCCTCGCGTGGAGCGGCCCGAGCACGCCGTTCCTCGGCTGCAATGATTGGTTCGCCAACACGGGCGCTGCGGTGACGGGCACCTCCGTCGGCGCCACCGATGTCGCCGTCGATCCGCAGTTCTGCGACCTGCCCAACGACATCGTCTCGCTCGCCGCCGGCTCGCCGCTCGCCGATCTCGCTGGCTGTGGTCAGGTTGGCGCGCTCGGTGTGGCATGCGCCGTCGCGGTGGGTGTCGGCGATCCGCGGCCGGCCTCGCTCGGCCGCCTGCGCATCCAGCCGCAGCCCTCGCAGGGCGCGATGTCGTTCGCGTTCGACCCGAGCGATGCCGCCACCACGCTCGAGGTGTACGACGTCTCGGGCGCCCGCCGCATGACGCGCACGCTGGCGCCGCGCACCGTCGGCTACGCGTGGAACGGCACCGATGACGCCGGGCAACCGCTGCCGGCGGGCGTCTACTTCGCCAAACTCGTCCAGAGCGCCGCGCGCTCCGAGGCGACCGTGGTGGTGATCCGCTGAGCGGGGCTGCGGCTCGCGATTTCCCAACGCCCTGTCATCCTCGGGCCCACGGGACTTGAACGGGCCCGCTCGCAGCCGGGATACTTCTCGCCCACGCGTCGTGCGCGCTGCGCCGATGCCCTTCCCCGCGAACCCCGGATGAGAGCCCCCATGCCCGTCTGCCGCACGTTCCGAGCGCTCGCCGCGCTGCTCCTGCTGCCCGCCTTCGCCCTCGTCACGGGGCCCGCGCATGCGCAGAAGGCCGCCGCGCCGCGCAATCTGCTGAGCAACCCTGGGTTCGAGCTCGGACGGCCCGGGCATCCGTGGCTCCCGGCCGGCTGGGACACCTCCCAGGCGGGGCTGCCGACCGTGTTCTTCGGGCGCGACTCCTTCCTGGTGCACGGCGGCCGCTACGCCGTCGACGTGGCCAACACCAGCACGTTGTTCCCGATGGCCCACAACTGGAGCCAGACGCTGCCCGTGGGGCGCGAGGCATGGGGCAAGGTGGCGCGCTTCCGCGTCTGGACGCGCAGCAACGGCGTGCAGGGGCGCGCCTACATCTTGGTGCAGGCATACAACGACACGCTCACGCGCATGGCGCTCGAGTGGAAGGTCGACCGCGAGGAGGCGCGCAGTCGCGCCCGGATCAACAAGGTCGATGATCCGCTCATGGACCTGGGGTGGGACCGCACGCAGTTCGATGATGCGACCACGGGGTGGGTGCTGCGCGAGGCCTCCGCGTTCGTCCCGCCGCGCACGAACGTGCTGTTCGTGCGCGCGGGGCTGTTCGGCACGGGGCAGTTGATCATCGACGACGCCTCACTGACGCTCGAGCCTGCGCCCGCGCCGCGCCGGATCACTCCGGGCACCAATCTGATCGCGGACCCGTCGTTCGAAGAGGGCTCCGCGCTCGCCTGGGAGGTCGCGATCCCTCCGTACGAGGGCGCGCGCATCGATGTGGACTCGACGATCGCCCACACCGGCCGGCGCAGCATGCGGTTCTCGGACATGCGCGACGGGCTGGTGCAGACGCGCATGGGGCTCACCCAGCCGTTCGGTCGCGAACTCGCCGGTAAGCGCGTGCGTGCGACGGCGTGGTTCAAGGGCGACAGTCTCCGCAGTGCGGCCTACACCAAGATCTGGGCGCAGGGATACGGCATCGGCACGCAGTCCTCGCCGAGCCGCGATCTGCTCTCGGGCACGTTCGACTGGACCAAGGTCGAGATCGAGTACGACGTGCCGCTCGGCACCGAGATGCTCTGGGCGTGGTATCTGCTCAACGCGCCGGCCGAGGGCACGCTGTGGCTCGACGACGCGTCGCTCGAGGTGATCGGAGACGCCACGCCGGCGGCGCGAGGAGCCACGCGACGCTGATGCCGGCATGAAGACCCCTTGACACTCGTGGGTTCCGGAAACAGACTGCCTCCAGCAGCCGGGCAGGGATGACTCCTTGGCAGGGAAGCTCCCTTCCGGTCCGAGGCTCCGTTCGCTGCACGGGGCCTGCCAGAAGCCCGCGGGCGTCTTCTCTACGAGCGAGGTGGAGGAGCGACGCAGGTCGAGGCCGAGCGGATCCCGGGGCTGCTGAGGCGTCCGCATCATCCCGCCCTGGATGATGGCCCCTTGGACGCCGCGGTAGGGGCCCCCCCTCTACCAGACTCGCGCTGCGTTCAGTCCCAGCGCCGCGACCGCAGATAGGCCCATGTGCCCAGCGCTGTCGCCACGAGCAGGCCGAGCACGAACCACTCCCCGTGCGCCCACTCGAACTCGACGAGCTTGAGGTTCATGCCGTAGTAGCTCGTGATCACCGTGAGCGGCAGCCCGATCGTGGCGATCACCGTGAGCCGCTTGATCACCTCGTTCATGCGGTTCGAGGTCACCGACACATGCAGCTCGAGCAGCGAGGCGACTTCGTCGCGATAGCTGTCGAGCAGGTCGGCCACGCGCGCCAGCCGGTCATACACGTCGCGCAGATACGGGCGCATCTCCGCGGGGATCACGCGGAACTCGTCGCGCGTCAGCGCCATGATCGTGTCGCGCTGCGGCCCCACCACGCGGCGCAGCGCAGCGATGCCGCGCTTGAGGCGCACGATGCGCCGATGGATGTCGGGACGGTCACGCCGGAACACCACCTCCTCGAGGTGGTCGACGTCGGCGGCGATGCGGTCGGTGATCGGCAGGTAGTGGTCCACCAGCACGTCGAGCAGGAAGTGCAGCAGGTGCGCCGGGCCGCGGCTCAACAGGTCCGGTCGGCGCGGCAGCGTGGCGGCGGCGGTGGCGGCCGAGCGGGTCTCCCCTTCGTGCGCGGTGATCAGCAGATGCTGGCCCACCACGAGGTCGATCTCGCGCAGGGTGGGCTTGCTCTGACCCGGCTCCCAGCGCGCCGAGTGCACGACCAGATAGAGGTAGTCGCCATAGTCATCCACCTTGGGGCGGTTGATCTCGCTCACGATGTCGTCGATCACCAGCGGATGCACGCCGCAGGGGCCGAGCATGGCGCGCACGGACTCCTCGGGCTCGCTGTCCAGGTCGATCCAGCCGTTGGCGCCACCGTCCTTCGTCAGGAGCAGCGCCTCCTCGGGCGTGGCGTCGCGCAGGCCGGCGCCCTGGGCGACGAACGCGCGGATCACGATGCGGCCCGTGCCGCGGCGGCGCGCACGGCGAGCCGGGACGTGGTGGCGTGGATGCGCACGGTGTCCTCGAGCCGGCGCGCGTAGCCGCCGCCCAACGTGGTCACCACGGGGATGCCGCGGCGCACGCAGCCGTCGATCACCGCGCGGTCGCGGGCCTCGAGCCCCTCGAACGAGAGCCGCAACCCGCCGAGCTGGTCGTCATGGAACGGATCCGCGCCGGCCTGATAGAGCAGCAGCTCCGGCGCGAACGCCCACACGGCCTCGAGCGCGGGAGCCAGCGCGGCCGCGTATGCCGCGTCGTCGACGCCGTCCTCCAGCCCCACATCGAGCGTGCTCGGGGGCTTGATCGCCGGGTAGTTGCGCTCCTGATGCAGCGACAGCGTGAACACGCGTGGCTCGCCGGCGAAGATCGCCGCCGTGCCGTTACCCTGGTGCACATCGAGGTCGACGATCGCCACGCGCGACACGCCCGCGGTGTCGAGCGCCATGCGGGCCGCCACTGCGAGGTCGTTGTAGAAGCAGAACCCCTCGGCGTGGCCTGCATGCGCGTGATGCAGGCCGCCGCCCACGTGCGCACAGGCGCCCTCGGCGAGCGCCACCTGCGTGGCCTGCCACGTGCCGCTGGCATGCCGCGCGAACGCGGCCAGCACGTCGGGGGCGAGCCGCATCTCGGAGTACGCGGTGCGTTCGGTGAGGCGCAGCGCGTCGAGGTCGTCGAGATACTCGCGCGTGTGCACGCACTCGAGCAGCGCGCGCGTGGCAGCCGGGGGCTCGAGCACCTCGGCCGCGGTCACGTCGCCGCCCTCGAGAAGCTGCCCCAGCACGCCGTCGTACTTGGGCGTTGGAAAGACGTGCAGGCCGATGTCACAGCGGTACTGCGGCGAATGCACCACTCGGGCGGGGTCCATCCCGCGATGGTCGGCTGCCGCGCGCCGGGTGGCAAGCGCGCGGTATCCTCTTCCGCCATGACCGCTCCTGCCCCGCCCTCGGCCGCCGCCGCACTGGACGCCCTGCGCCGCGCCTCTCGACGACGACGCCTCGCCCAGCTCGATCTCCGGGACCGCCTCGTGCTCCTCGTGCTCGCGCTGCTCGTGACGGGGTTCGCCTGCTGGCAGGTGCGCGTGCCGCTCGATGGCGCGGTGCGCGCCGGCGGCGTGGCGGGCGGCGCGATGCTGCTCGCGGGCGCACTCGCCGTGTGCCTCGTGCTCGGGGCCGCGCTGGCGTTCGAACGGCATGCCGCGCTGCTGCGCCGGCCTCCGGGGCCGGAGTGGCTGGCACTGCCGCTCGAACCTGTGCGCGTGCTCGCGCATCTGCGCGGCGTGCTGACGAGTGTCGGCACACACGTCCTGCCGACCGAAGTCGCGGTCCCGTACGTCGACGACTGTTTCGGTGAAGACGGCACGACGCTTGCTGATACGAAGGCAATCGAGCGGCTCGAGCGACTCGGACGAGAACTCGTCCGAATGCTCGTGCTGCTTCGAGGTGGGTAGACACGATTCCAGGAATTCCAGGAGGGGGAAGGAATGATGGCAATTGGATTCATACGTGCACTGCAGTGGAGCGGGTCGATGGCGCTTGCGGCCGTGATGGTCGCTGGAATCGGGCTCGTCAGCGCGAGCGCCCAACGGGGCAAAAACAAGAACAAGAACAATCCTCCGGCACGCGTTCGGCTGAACGACAACCAGGGGTACGACTACACGGTCACCGACCGACGGAACCGCAAGATCGACATTCGCCGGCAGGCAGGCATCAACGGATATCAGAAGGGCTACGAAGCTGGGCAGCGCGACCTGCGC
>CADEFY010000053.1:6676-13149 GCA_902826705.1 uncultured bacterium | reverse complement strand
GCCAGACAGCTCGTCAATCAGCGATTGCAGGAGGCGAAGGAGAGTCTGCCACCGGGGCTGGCCGAGCCGACGATGGGCCCCATCGCCACCGGCCTGGGAGAGATCTTCATGTGGGCCGTGGAGGCAGACTCCGGCGCGGTCAAGGAGGATGGCTCTCCTTACACGCCAAGCGATCTGCGAACGATCCAGGACTGGGTCGTGAAGCCGCAGCTGCGCACGGTCCCGGGAGTGACCGAGGTCAACTCCATCGGCGGCTATGAGCGCCAATACCACGTGAACCCGGATCCGAATCGGCTGCTCGCACACGGGCTCACCTTCAGGGATCTCTTCGAGGCGCTGGCCCGCAACAGTTCCAACGCGGGCGGTGGCTACATCGAACATCACGATGAACAGTACTTGATCCGCTCAACTGGGCTGGTCCAGTCGGTCGCCGATATCGAGAACATCGTGATCGGCACGAGTGACGGCGCTCCGCTGCGGATCCGCGATGTCGCGCAGGTCGCGATGGGCAGGGAACTGCGCACCGGCGCCGCAACCGAGAACGGCGGAGAAGTCGTGATCGGTACCGCGATCATGCTGCTCGGCGAGAACAGCCGCACCGTCTCCCGGCGAGTCGCAGCGCGAATGGAAGAAGTGAATCGGACGCTGCCGGCCGGCACCCGTGCCAGGACCTTGTACGACCGCACCTATCTGGTCGATGCCACACTCGAGACGGTCAAGAAGAACCTGCTCGAGGGTGCACTGCTGGTCGTGGCCGTCTTGTTCCTGCTGCTCGGGAACCTGCGAGGAGCGATCATCGTGGCCATGGGCATCCCGCTGTCCATGTTGTTCGCGGTCAGTGGGATGGTGCACAACAAGATCAGCGGCAATCTCATGAGCCTGGGCGCGATCGACTTCGGGATCATCGTCGACGGCTGCGTCGTGATGGTGGAGAACATCATCAGACGGTTCGCATTGCGGCAGCACACCGCCGGGCGCGTATTGACCCATACCGAACGACTGGAGGAGGCCTACAAGAGTGCCAGTGAGGTCGCCCGACCCACTCTCTTCGGCGTCGCGATCATCATGATCGTCTACCTGCCGATTCTCACGCTGCAAGGGGTCGAAGGCAAGATGTTCCGACCGATGGCGTCAGTGGTGCTCCTCGCGCTCGCAGGTTCGCTGATCTTCACGTTCACCTTCGTACCGGCCGCGGTCGCAGCATTCCTCGGCGGCAAGGTGTCGGAGAAGGAGAGCCGGATCATCGTCGTCACGAAGTCGAGCTACGCGCGTGCCTTGGATTGGGCCCTGCTGCACTCGAAGGCCATCGTCCTCGGCGCAGTCCTGCTGTTGATCCTGTCTGGTGTCGTGGCGAGCAGACTCGGCAGCGAGTTCAATCCCAAGTTAGGGGAGGGCGCCATCGCGATCCAACCAGCGCGGATCCCGTCCGTGAGCCTCACGACCAGCGTGGCGATGCAGAGCCAGGTCGAGACGCTGCTCAAGAAGGAGTTTCCAGACGAGATCGCGTTGATCTTCGCTCGCACGGGCACCGCGGAGATCGCCACGGACCCGATGGGCCCGAACGTGTCGGACACCTACATCATGCTCCACCCACGGAAGCAATGGACCCGAGCCAAGAACCAGGAAGAGCTCGCCGCCAAGATGGGCGAGGTCCTGGAGAAGCTCCCTGGCCAGAATGTGGAACTGAGTCAACCGATCGAGCTCCGGTTCAATGAACTCATCTCGGGTGTGCGCAGCGACGTCGCAGTCAAGGTGTTCGGCGACGACCTGGAGCAGATGACGGCGAGCGCCAATCGGATCGCGGCCATCCTGGGCGAGGTGCCTGGGGCGGCTGACATCAAGGTCGAACAGACCTCGGGACTGCCCGTACTGACGCTGGATGTCGACCGAGATGCGATTGCTCGATACGGCCTCAGTATCCGGGACGTCCAGGAGGTCATCGAGACCGCGATCGGGGGGAGCGTGGCTGGACAGGTGTTCGAGGGAGACCGCCGGTTCGATCTGGTGGTCCGACTCCCCGACGAGATCCGGCGCGACCTCGCCGCGCTCGAGGTGATCCCGATCCCACTTCCCGAGACTGTCGCTGGTGGCAAGGGGAGCCCGGGATTCGTCCCGCTCGGACTGCTGGCGAGATTCCAGCTGGAGGAAGGGCCGAATCAGATCAGCCGTGAGGACGGCAAGCGTCGTGTGGTGGTGCAAGCGAATGTTCGCGGACGCGACCTGGGATCCTTCGTCGCGGATGCTGAAGTCCGTGTGCGCGATGGTGCCAAGCTGCCGGCTGGCTACTGGATCCGCTGGGGCGGTCAGTACGAGAATCTCGTAGCGGCATCAGCTCGCTTGCGGCTGGTCGTCCCGCTCGCGCTCCTGCTCATCTTCGGCCTGCTGTTCTTGAACTTCGGTTCCTTGCGACCCGCGCTCCTGGTCTTCACGGGAGTTCCGCTCGCGCTGACCGGCGGGATCTTCGCATTGGCCCTGCGGGATCTGCCATTCTCGATCTCGGCTGCGATCGGGTTCATCGCGCTGTCCGGCGTCGCCGTCCTCAATGGCCTGGTCATGGTGAGTTTCATCATCGGCCTCAGGAACGAAGGGGCTCCGCTCGAAGCGGCGGTCAGGGAGGGATCGCTCACGCGGTTGCGCCCCGTGCTCATGACCGCACTCGTCGCCAGCCTGGGCTTCGTGCCTATGGCGCTGGCGACCGGCACGGGCGCCGAGGTCCAGCGTCCCCTCGCGACTGTGGTCATCGGCGGGATCGTCTCCTCGACGCTCCTGACCCTGATGGTCCTGCCGGTTCTCTACAGCCTCTTCCATCGAAAGGCCGATCGCTCGTCCACACAGTCATCCCATGAGGGGGCCTGAGTCGATGCCTGTCCTTCGCGTCAGGATCCATGGCATGGATTGCGCCGAGGAGGTGATGACGCTTCGGCGCGAGCTGCAGCCACTCCTGCCCACCGAGACTCGGCTCACATTCGATGTCATGGCCCGCCTCATGCTCATCGACGGGCCATCGATCGAGACACCTCGCATCCTCGAGGCCATCTCGAGAACCGGCCTGCGGGGCGAACTCGTCACCGAGCGGGAGTCCACCCGAGAGTCTGCACAGGATGTCTCTGGGCGGGGGCTTGCTGTCGCGACCGCTTCGAGTGGTCTCGCTACGGCCCTCGGCTTCTGCCTGCATGTGCGGATCGCAGGGGTCAGCGCTGCGATCGGTGGCGAAGGGGCAGGGGTGCTCTCCGCAGTCCCCTCCCAATCGATCTGGCTCTACGCGATCGCGATCACGTGCGGAGTGATCCCCGTGCTGCGAAAGGCGTGGTTCGCAGCCACTCGTCTTCGTCCCGACATGAACCTGTTGATGACGCTGGCTGTAGCCGGGGCGGTAGTGATCGGGGAATGGTTCGAGGCAGCGACCGTCTCGTTCCTCTTCGCATCCTCGTTGGCGCTGGAAGGCTGGAGCATCGGACGAGCACGGCGAGCTGTCGCGGCGCTGCTGGATCTCAGTCCGCCGACTGCACGAGTCAGGACCGGGTCGAGGGAGGAGTCCCAGCCGGTCGAGGAGATCCCTGTCGGTACATTGGTCCTCGTTCACCCAGGGGAGCGAGTACCGCTCGACGGCGTGGTGGAGCTCGGCACCAGTTCCGTCGACCAGGCACCGATCACGGGGGAGAGCGTGCCGGTGACCAAACAGGCTGGCGCAGAGGTGTTCGCAGGCAGCATCAATGGCGAAGGCGCCTTGGAGATCCGCACGGCTCGGGCTTCGGGCGACACCACGCTCGCCAAGATCATCCGCATGGTTCGAGATTCCCAGGCGAGACGTGCCAAGAGCGAGCGATGGGTCGACCGATTCGCGGCGATGTACACGCCTGCGGTGCTGTGCATCGCGCTCGCGATGATGCTGATCCCACCGCTCGCCGGGCTGGGGACCTGGAGCGAGTGGTTCTACCGATCACTCGTGCTGCTGGTCATCGCCTGCCCGTGCGCCCTCGTGATCTCGACTCCGGTGGCGATGGTCTCGGGTCTCACTGCAGCGGCACGCGCGGGGGTGCTGATCAAAGGAGGCGAATTCTTGGAGGCCCCTTCCACGCTTCGGGCGATCGCATTCGACAAGACGGGCACCATCACCGCCGGACGCTTGTCGGTCGTGAGCGTGGTCCCACTGTCCGGGCACACCGAGACCGAGTTGCTCCTGCGGGCCATCGCACTGGAGATGCGTTCCGAGCACCCGCTGGCGAAGGCGATCGTCGCGCACGGGCACACCCTGGGACTCACGTCCGAGCCTGCGAGCGATGTGCGCATGCTGGCAGGAAAGGGCGTTACCGGGCGGATCGATGGACGGGAGTTCTGGATCGGGTCGCACCGACATCTCGAGGAGCGAGGCCAGGAGACGCCTGAGGTTCACGCACAGCTCGAATCTATGACCCGTCAGGGTCGTTCGGTGGTCGTCGTGGGGAATAGCGAGCACGCATGTGGGTTCATCGGACTTGTCGACACGCCCAGACCAGCCGCCAAGGCGACCCTCGATCGTCTGCGCGCACTCGGGGTCGGTCACCTGGTGATGTTGACGGGCGACAATCGAGGAACGGCGGATGCCGTCAACCAGGGTCTGAGGTTCGACGAGGTCCACGCCGAACTCCTGCCCGAGGACAAAGTCGCCGCGGTGAAGGACCTGATGGCGCGTTACGGCGCTGTCGCCATGGTCGGCGATGGGGTGAATGACGCCCCGGCACTGGCAACCGCATCGATGAGCATCGCGATGGGCGCTGCGGGCAGCGACGCTGCGATCGAGACCGCGGACGTGGCACTGATGGGCGACGATCTGTCGCGATTGCCTTGGCTGATCGAGCACTCCCGGCGCGTGAAGGCCCTGATCCAACAGAACATCGGACTCTCACTGGCGACGAAAGCCATCTTTCTCGTGCTCGCATTGACAGGAAGAGCGAACCTCTGGACCGCCATCGCGGCGGACATGGGGACGTCGCTTGTCGTGATCCTGAATGCAATGAGACTCCTGCGTACCCGAGCCGACTGAAGTCCCTGTAGGTCCGCAATTCGCCGAGATGATCTGATGATCTATAGTGCCGCCTCCATTGCACTTCGGGTCGGTGACCCGAGGTGGGATCCGATTCTAGGAGGCCACATGCAGCACTCACCGGGGTTCCAGGCGTTGGTCGATGACGCCAAGCGCCGCGTGCCGGAGTTCACGATCCCCGAGTTCTGCGCCCGGCTCGAAGCCGGCGAGCGCTACATCCTGATCGACACGCGCGAGGATCGGGAGTGGGACCAGGGCCACCTGCCCGGCGCCCATCACATGAGCCGCGGCATCATCGAGCGCGACATCGAACGCGCGATCCCCGACCGTGACGCACCCATCGTGCTCTACTGCGGCGGTGGTTACCGCAGCGCGCTGGCGGCCGACAATCTGCAGAAGCTGGGCTACACGCATGTGATCAACCTGGCCGGCGGTTGGCGGGAGTGGATCGCGAGCGGCCTGCCAATCGTGGTGCCGGGAGCGACCCAGGCCGCGCGATGATCGAGGCCGCGCGGCTCACCGCCACCACGCTCACTGCGACGCACGTGCTGTTCCATCGCGGGCTCGATGGTCTGACGCACGAGCAGTTGATGGCGCAGCCCCATGGCGCCGACAACCCGCTGTTCTGGATCGGCGGGCACATGGCGCAGGTGCGCGCACAGTTCTGCATGATCTTCGGCACCCGCATCGAGTTCCCGTGGGCTGGCTTCAAGCGCGGTGACGCCCGCAGCGATCCCGCCACCTGGCCCGAGTTCGCCGAGGTGGTGCGCGTGTACGACCAGTCGCACGCCGCCATGCTCACCGGGCTCGAGACCATCACGCCCGAGTGGCTCGCCGAACCCAAGGGCCGCTACCCGGGCGTGAGCGACGACCGCTACGGCACGCTCGCGCTCATGGGCCTGCACGAGAGCTACCACTGCGGGCAGATCTCGCAGATCCGCCGCGCGCTGGGACTGAGCGGACTGGCGGGATAGCAGCCCCCGCGCGGTACAGGCGGGTGTAGGCTCGGCGGCCCATGCCGCCTCGGATCCTCACTCTCGGACTGCTCTCGGTGGGCCTGTCGATCGCCGCCGCGACGAGTGCTGCGCCGCTGCGTGTCGCGGCCGGCCCCGAGCGCGTGCCGCTCCCCGAGCGCAGCACCTACGAGCGCTACGTCACGCTCGATGACCTGCTCGATGCAGCGCCGGACTCGGCGCGCGCGCTGGCGGCGCGGTGGCGCGCGGAGCGACCCGGCGAGGTGATCGCCGCCTGGGCGTTCACATGGGGCACGCTGCGCCGGGACTCACTGGCGACCGCCGCCGCGTTGGCGCGCGCTGAGCGCGACACCGCCGACGCCGACGCCGTGGCGATCGGCGCCACGCTGCGGCTCGCGCGCCGTCAGCTCGAGCCTGCGCGGCGCGACTTCGAGCGCCTGGCGCGGCTGCATGCGGCGAGCGGCGAGTGGGCTGCA
>CADEFY010000053.1:0-6666 GCA_902826705.1 uncultured bacterium | reverse complement strand
TTCGGCTGCTGCGCGACGTGGCGGCTGCTGATGCGGCGCCCGACGCGGCTGCCGCCACGCGGTTCGTGGCGCGTGCGCCGAGCGCGCGCGAGCGCGACGAGGTGGCGCTGCTGCTCGCCGATCGCGCTGGCCCGCGCTCGCCGGTGGCGCATATCGCCGCCCTGCGAGCGGCGCTGGCGGTGAGTCCCGCCGCATCGAGCGCGGCGCGCGGCGAGGCGTGGCGGCGGCTGGCGGCCGCGCTGCGCGCCGACGGCCAGCACGCCTCCGCCGACTCGGCGTATCGCCGCGCCGCGGCGCTGGCGGACTCGTGCGGCTGGAAGCGGCTGTCGATGCGCGCATGGCGCGGTGTGGCGTCGATCGCGCGAGCGCGCGGCCGCGTCGCCGACAACGTAGCCATGACGCGCGCTTTCGCCGACAGCGCGCGCGCCTACGGGTTCGACGAGCAGTACTCCGAGGCGCTGCAGGACCTGGGCAACTCGTTCCTGTCGATGGGGCGGCTGCGCGAGGCACGTGCAGCGCTCGAGGAACGGCTCGAGCTGATCCGCATCAACCGCTGGCACTACGACCAGCGCATCATGACGCTCGACCAACTGGGCGGCGTGGCGGCGCTGGAAGGCCGGCTCGATGTGGCGCGCGAGCACTTCGAGGAGTCCCTGCAGCTCTGCCAGCGCCGCGCGGGGCACGAGTACGAACCCACGCTTCGGCTCCATCTGGGCAACCTGCATCGCGACCAGGGCGACGATGCGCAGGCACTGGAACAGCTCGAGCTCGGGCTGGCAGCCGCGCGTGCAGTGGGCAGCCGCCGCACCGAGTCCATGATGCTCGCGCTCAAGGCCGACATCCTCTCGGACCTGGGGCGGGCCGACGAGGCGGCCTCCCTGGCGGCCGACGCGGCGGCGCACGCTCGCGCCCACGAACCGCGCACGCTGCCCGTGGCGTGGCGCACACAGAGCCACGCGCTGCTCGCCGCGGGACATGTAGCGGCGGCGCGCGCGCCGCTCGACTCGCTGCGCGCGTTCCTCGCGGCCGCTCCCGACTCGCTGCAGCAGAGCCGGCTCGAGCGCTCCGAGGCCGAGGTGGCGCTGGCCGCGGGGGACACCGCGCGGGCACTGCACCAGGCGGCGCTCGCAGTGGCGCTGGCGCGCGGAGTGGGCTCGCCGGACGAGATCGCCGACGCCTCGCTGACGCATGCGATGGCGCTGCAGTACGTCGGGCAGCCCGCCGCGTCGATCCCCCTGATCGAGACCGGCATCGCCTACGCCGAGGGACTGCTCGCGAGCACCGCCTCGTCCGACGAACGCAGCCGCACGCGGCGGCGCTACCAGGCCAACTTCGCCGATCTCGCGCGCGGCTATCACGCCGCGGGTCGCACGAGCGAGGCGTTCGCGCTGCTCGACCGCAGCCGCGCGCGCGAGCTGCGCGAGCAGTTCGGCGAGGGTGCCGCCGGCGCGGCCGCGCACCTTCCGCCCTCGATCGCCGGCGAGTGGCGGCGCACGGAGGAGGACCTGGCGTCGCTGCAGCGGTTGCTGCTCGAGGAGTGGGCGCGCCCGGCGCGCGCCCGCGACCGGGAGCTGCCGCGCTGGGAGGCGCGTGCTGATTCACTCAAGCGCAGCCTCGAGGACCTGCATGTGCGCATGCAGAGAGCAGCGCCGGAGTTCGCGCGCGCGGCGGGGCTGGCCGCGCCGCTCGGCCTGGCCGACGCGCAGCGGCAGCTCGGCGAAGGCGAGATCCTGGTGGCGTTCATGCTCGGCACCGCGCGGTCGCTGCGTTTCGACGTCACGTCGCGGGAGTGCCGCGTGCATGAGCTGCCGTGGGATGGCGAGGCGATGGCCGTGCGTGCGCGCGCATGGGTCGCGGCGCTTCAGCGCGGATCCGACGACGGCTGGCGCCGTGGCGCCGCGGCGCTCGCCGACACGCTGCTCGCCGGGCTCGAGCTGCCGGCGCGGGCGGGCGCGACCCTGCTGATCGTGCCGGACGGCGCACTGCACACCATGCCGTTCGAGGCGCTGCTCGTGCCGATGGGCGGCCAGCGCGTGCCACTGCTGCAGCGCGCGGCGATCGTGACCGCGGAGGCGCCCGGGTTGTTCTTCGTGCCGCCGCTGCCCGCACGGGCCGGCGGCGAGGGTGGCATCGCCGCGTTCGGCGATCCGCTGCTCGCCGCGAGCGGGGCGAGTCCATCGCGCGAGCGCGCCACCACACTGGCGCCGCTGCCGCACGCGCGTCACGAGGTGGAGCGCCTGCGTGACGCGTTCCCCGGAGCGCGGCTCTATCTGGGCGCGGCGGCCACCGAACCGCAGCTGCATGCCGAACTCGAGCGAGCCCGCATCGTGCATGTGGCGGCGCACGGGTTCTACGACGACCGCTACCCACGCTTCTCCTCGCTCGCGCTGGCGCAGGGCGACGCGTCCGGCGAGGCCGCGAGCGACGGCCTGCTGCAGGCGTGGGAGGTGCTGGAGCAGCGCGGGCAGCTCGAGCTGGTGACGCTGTCCGCGTGCGAGACCGGCCGCGGGCGCGTGGTGGGCGGCGAGGGACTCGACGGCCTCTCGCGCGCGTTCCGCATCGCGGGAGCACGGCAGCTGATCGCCAGTCTGTGGCGCGTGGACGATGCGGCCACCGCCACGCTCATGGGCGACTTCTACGCCCGGCTGGCGCGCGGCACTCGCGTGGCCGAGGCGTTCCGCGAGGCGCGGCTCGCGCTGGCGCGCGGCGGCGGCACCTCGGGCGGCGGCTCGCGCGGCGTGGGCCGCACCACCGAGCGCAGCGTGGCCGCGCACCCGCGGGTGTGGGCGGCGTTCGTGCTGCGCGGCGCGCGCTAGCGGGCGCCGCGCGCCTCAGCGCACGTGACGCGCGTCGGTGCGTTCGACGCGTGCGCCGGCCGCTTGGAGCGCCGCGATCACCGCCCGCACACGGGCCTCGCGCGCCTCTCCGGCGACCGCCGCCGTGGGCAGCGCCGCGGCGATCGGCGCCACGGTCGGCGCGGTCACGAAGCTCGCCACCAGGAAGCTCTCGTCACCCGGTGAGCCCTCGAACGTCCATCGCACACCGGCCGGCGGCAGCGTGACCGCGCCGGGGCCCAGCAGCGGCGCGGCATCGCTCGCCGAATCGGGCACGAGAAGCGCCGCCACGCCGCGCGGATCGACGTGCACCACGATCACCGGTGCCGCGGACTCGAGCGTGAACGACAGCGTGAACGCATCGCCGGTGCGCCAGGTCTCGCTGCTGCCGCCGCGCATGTCCGCACCGGGCGCCAGCGTGAGCCCGCTGATCGCCGCGGGCGGCTGGGGCGCAGGCGTGTCGGCCACGACGCTCGGCGGCGCGCCGGGCTGCGGCGCCTGCGGCCGCACCGCCACGAACACGGCGATGGCGGCCGCCGCAGCGGCCGGCACCCACCACGTCCACGCCGGCCGACGGGCGGGTCGCTCGCTTCCACGGGAGCCCTGGCGCTGCAGCAACGCAGCGAGGCTCCGGCGCTCACCCGCCTGCGACATGTCGTCGAGCACGAGCGCGTCCCAGCGCGCAGGAGGCGGCAGCGATCCCGCCGGTCGTGCCAGCGCCTCGCGGGCGAGCAGCGCCTCACGCAGCGAGCGACACTCCGGACACGCCTCCAGATGCGCGAGGGCGGCTTCGCGATCCGGACCCGCGAGGTCCTCGAGCGCGAGCACGTCCGCGCGCTGGGCTCCGTGATCGGTCATGGCGTGTACTCCAGAACACGGCGGGAGTGGCGCTCCGCGTTACGCATCGTCCTGCGCCCCCGGTCCGGCGATCCCCCAGCGCGCCGCCAGGCAGCGCCGCAGCGCGACGCGGCCGCGCATCACCCACACGCGCACCGAGTTGGCGGGCGCCCCGAGCGCGGCGGCGATGCCGGCATGGTCGAGCTCCTGGCCCAGCATCAGCCCGAGCGCGCGGCGCGGCTGTTCGGCGGCGATGCGCGAGAGGCAGTCCTCCACCGCCGCCGCCAGCTCGACGCGCTGCAGTTCCTCGGCGGGGTCCTGCTCCACGCCGAACTCGTGAAGATCGGGCGCGTCGTCGTCGCGCGCGTCCACCGACACCTCGCGCGCCGCCTGCTGAAGGTGGCGGCGGCGCTCATCGAGCAGCCGGAAGTACACGCGCTTCCTGAACCACGACCAGAAGCCGCCCGCATGCCGGAACACGAACCGGCCCTGCTCGAGGTCGGCGAGCACGCCGAGCAGGGCGCTGTGCGCCCAGTCCTGACGCAGGTCCGGGTCGCGCGTGAGACGGCACGCGAGGTAGAAGACCGGCCGGTGCGTGGCACGCAGGAACGCCTCGCGCGCGTCACGATCCTGGCGCACGAGGCCCTCGAGCAGCGCGCGCTCGTCGTGCACGTCGATCGGGGTCGGGGCCGGCATGCGGGGAGGGTAATGGGTAGACTGCGCCCCGCCCACTTCCCCCGCCACCGGAGTGCACCGTGTCCGACTCGCACCTTCCGCTGCTGCACGACGCGCCCTTCACCGATCCGCAGCAGGTGCTCGAGGCCATCTTCGGCTATCGCGAGTTCCGGCCCGGTCAGCGCCGCATCATCGACGCCGTGCTCGCGGGACACGACTGCATCGGCGTGATGCCCACCGGCGCCGGCAAGTCCCTCACATTCCAGGTGCCGTCCAAGCTGCTCCCCGGCACCGTGCTGGTGCTCTCGCCGCTGATCTCGCTCATGAAGGACCAGGTCGATGCGCTCACGCGCTTCGGGTTCCGCGCGGCGTTCCTCAACTCCTCGCTGTCGTTCGACGAGCGCCGCGAGCGCCTGGCGCAGTTGCGGCGTGGCGAACTCGAGCTGCTCTACCTGGCTCCCGAGGCGCTCGAGGGCGGGCTCCGGGCGCTGATCGCCGAGTGTCCCGTGTCGCTGGTGGTGGTGGACGAGGCGCACTGCATCAGCCAGTGGGGGCACGACTTCCGTCCGGCCTATCGCCGCTTGCGCGGACTCAAGCAGGAACTGGGCGACATCCCGGTGCTGGCGCTCACGGCCACCGCCACGCGGCCCGTGGCTGGCGACATCATCCGCCAGTTGGGCATGAAGAAGCCCGACGGCTTCAAGGGGTCGTTCTTCCGACCCAACCTGCGCCTGACCGCGGTGAAGAAGGGCCAGGTCGACGGCAAGCCGGGGCGTAACTTCCGCAAGGACCTGGTGGGGCTGCTCCGGACCTACCCGGGCGAATCCGCGATCGTGTACTGCATGAGTCGCAAGGCGGTGGAGCAGACCACCGAGTTCCTGCGCGCGCAGGGCCTGCGTGCGCTGCCGTACCACGCCGGGCTCGACGACGACGTGCGCACGCGGCATCAGGACGCATTCGCGCGCGACGAGGTCGACGTCATCGTGGCCACGGTGGCGTTCGGCATGGGCATCGACAAGGGCGACGTACGGCTGGTGATCCACCGCGATAGCCCCAAGAGCATCGAGGCGTGGTACCAGGAGATCGGCCGTGCGGGACGCGACGGACTGCCGAGCGAGTGCGTGACCTACTACTCGTGGGCCGACGTGATCGCCTATGACCGGTTCCTCGGATCGCTCGAGGACGACGCGCTGCGCGAGGAGACGCGCAAGAAGACGATCGAGCTGTTCCGGCTCCTCGATCGCGACGGCTGCCGGCACCAGGCGCTGTGCCGCTACTTCGACGAGTCGTTGGCCTCCTGCGGAAGCTCGTGCGACGGCTGCACGGGACGCGGCGTGGGGGAGCTCATCTCGCCTGCGGCGCTGGCGCGCGGCGCTGGAGCACGCACGCGAGGTGCTTCGCATGCGGCCGAGTCCCTCGATGAGGCGGGACGCGAGCGCTTCGATCGCCTGCGTGCGCTGCGCAAGCGCCTCGCCGACGCCGAGGGCGTGCCCGCGTACATCGTGTTCGGCGACGCGGCGCTGCGAGAGATGGCCGCGCTGCGCCCGCGCGACCTGGACCAGATGCTCGAGGTGCCCGGCGTGGGTCCGGCCAAGCTCGCGCGCTACGGCGAGGCGTTCCTCGAGGTGCTGCGGGAGGGATGACGTCATGCTCTTCCTGGTCATCGAACGCTTCCGAGGTGGCGACCCCGCGCCGGTCTATGCGCGGTTCCGCTCGCGCGGCCGGCTCGCGCCCGCGGGGCTCACGTATGTGAACAGCTGGGTCACCGACGACCTGTCGACCTGCTACCAGGTCATGGAGTGCGACGACCGCGCGCTGCTCGAGGCCTGGATGGCGGAGTGGCGCGACCTCGTCGAGTTCGACGTGCTGCCCGTGATCACGTCGGCCGAGGCCGCGGCGCGCGTGCCCGCCGAGGGGGGCGCGCAGCCGCCGATACGACGGCTCCGCCCCGTGCTCGCCACCGACCTGCCCGCGTTCTACGCGCATCAGGCCGATCCCGGGGCGGTGCGCCTCTCGGGGCTCGAGCCGCGCTCGCGCGAGGTGTTCGATGCGCACTACGCCAAGGTGCTCGCCGACCCGGCGAACGTGCTGCGCACGATCGAGGTGGACGGCCAGCCCGTGGGCCACGTCGTCGCATTCCCGCGAGACGGCCTGCATGAAGGCGGCTATTGGCTCGCGCGCTCGCACTGGGGGCGTGGCGTGCTCACCTGGGCGCTGCCTGAGTTCCTGCGCGAGGTGACGATCCGGCCGTTGCACGCGGTCACGGCGCAGTCCAATGCCGCTTCGGTGCGACTGCTGCTCCGGTGTGGATTCGTATTCG
>CADEFY010000052.1:8829-13153 GCA_902826705.1 uncultured bacterium | reverse complement strand
GGGGGGGCGCAACGCCGCGTGGGGCGGCGAGGGGTCGAGCGCGCAGTTCCATCGTGCCCGAGCCACGCAGGACGCGGCCGAGCGCGCCAGCCGCCGGGCCGCGATCGCCGAGTACAACGCCGATGACGTGCTGGCCATGCGGGCGGTGTGGCGATGGATCGAAGCGCAGCAACCGCGGGTTTGACAGTCCGAAGGCCCCTCCCTAGTCTCCGTCGGCTCCTGCGCCGCGCGGTCCTCCGCGCCGCGCTCCGCGTGGCGGCGTAGCTCAGTTGGTAGAGCAGCGGACTCATAAGCCGCGTGTCGCTGGTTCGATTCCAGCCGCCGCCACCACCTCTTCCTCCCGGTCCCCGCGCATGCGCCTGCCCGCGACCGAGTCCGCCCTGCGCCGCGCCCTGCGCGGCCCCTGCGCGCTGCCGCGAGGCGCCTCCGTGCTGGCGGCGGTGAGCGGCGGCGCCGACTCCACCGCGCTCGCCGTGGCGCTGGCGCGGCTCGCACCCGCCTTCGGGCTGCGCGTGACGATCGCACACCTGGACCACGGCACGCGCGGCGCCGAATCGCGTGCCGACGCCTCGCATGTGCGCGCACTGGCGGCGCGGCTCGGCGTGTCCTGCGTGGTCGGCCGGCTCAACGCGGGCCGCGCGAACGAGGCATCGCTGCGCCTGCGCCGCCGTCGCTTCCTCGCGGCGGCCGCGCGCCGCACGGGCGCGAGCGCGGTGCTCACCGCCCACACCGCCGACGACCAGATGGAGACCCTGCTGCTGCGACTGGGGCGCGGGACCTCGCTGACCGGTGCCGCCGGCATGCGACCGCGGCTGGGCCGGTGGCTCAAGCCGCTGCTCGCGCTGCCGCGCGCGGCGATCGAAGCCGACCTGCGGGGCGCCCGGCTCGCGTGGCGCGAGGACGCCAGCAACCACGACCGGGCCCACGCGCGCAACCGCGTGCGGCACGACGCGCTGCCGGCGCTGCTCGCCGCACTCGCGCCCGGTGCCCCCTCGGCGGCAGCGCGCGCCCGGCTCGCCCAGCGCGCGAGCGCGCTGCTCGCCGAAGTGGCGGAGGCCGACGCGTTCATCGCCGAGGCCGCCGAACACGCGCTCACGCGCGCCCTCGCACCCGACGGCGCGCTGGTGCTGGCGCGCTGGGCTGAGCCGGCGGCGCCGATCCGCCGCCGTGCGCTCCGCCTCTGGTGGCATCGCATCACGGGCCGCGCCCGGCCGGGCCTGCTCGCGCACCACCTCGACATGCTCGTGCGGATCGCCTCGCAGGGCCGTGGCGGTGCCCGCGTGGCGCTGCCCGCCGCATGGTGGGCGGAGGTCACGGCGGGGAGACTGCGGCTCCATTCCGGCGGCGGGCCGCGTTCGGATGCGCGGATCCAGCGCCGGAGGCCCACGATCGGCGCTGCATCCCCATCGTCCGCCGACCGATGCTAGAGTAGCGCCCCGACGGCCCGGCGCCGCCCGACGGTTCCGGCGTGCGGGTCCCGGCGACCGGGTCGGCCGCGCGCCCCCGGTCGGGAACCCTGTCCGACGCACATGACTGCGCCGCCCGAGGAGCCCACGGACGCCATGACCCAGCCCCCTCTCCAGACCGACCGTTCGATCCGCGTGCTGTACTCGGCGGAGCAGATCCAGAAGCGCGTGCGCGAGATGGGCCTCGAGCTCGCCCGCGACTTCGATGGGCTGCGCCCCCTGTTCGTGGGTGTGCTGAAGGGCGCATGCATGTTCCAGTGCGACCTGGCGCGCGCCGTGCCGTTCGACGTCGAGCTCGACTTCCTGGCCGTCTCGTCCTACGGCGCCGGCACCACCTCGAGCGGCCATGTGCAGTTGATCATGGACCTGCGCAGCGACATCCAGGGCCGCCACGTGGTGCTTTGTGAAGGAGTCGTGGATTCGGGTGCGTCGGTGCAGTTCATCCTGGATCTGCTGCGATCCCGCGGCGCGGCCAGCATCAAAGTGGCCACGCTGCTCGACAAGGTGCCGTGCCGCCGCATCCCGGTCCCCGTGGACTACGCGGGCTGGCGCATCGGCTCCGAGTTCGTGATCGGCTATGGCATGGATCACGACGAGCGATACCGCAACCTGCCCTATGTGGGCGTGGTCGAGGAGGCCTGAACCCGTGACCCAGTTCCACAAGGACGGAGACGATCGCGAGCCGCGTGGCGAGCGTGGCGGCAAGGGCCGCGCGCCGAGTCCGGCTTCGCCTCCGGGACGCCCGTTCCGCACCTTCGCCTTCTGGGCGCTCGTCGTGCTGCTCGCGCTGGCGGCGTACCGCATGTACGCCGGCGGCCTGTCGGGCCAGCAGCGTGCGGTGATCGACTACAACGAGTTCGTTCAGCAGGTGGAGCGCGGCAACATCGAGCGCGTCACGTTCTCCGAGGAGACGCGCACGGCGAGCGGCGACCTGAAGACCGAGACCTCGCTCACCGTGAACAACCGGCCGGCGCCGGTGAAGGCGTTCAAGACCACGTTCCTCGGCGATGGTGCCGAGTGGCCCGAGCGCGTGCGCGCCACCAACCCGCAGGCGCAGGTGGCCGTGCAGTCGCCAGGGTTGAATTGGCTCAACATGCTGTTCACGTGGCTGCCGCTCGTGCTCTTCCTCGTCGCGTGGATGTTCGTGCTGCGCCAGATGCAGGGCGGCGGCTCGGCTGCGATGCGTTTCGGCAAGAGCAAGGCGCGCGTGCTGGTGGAGTCCTCCCCCAAGATCACGTTCAAGGACGTGGCGGGCTGCGACGAGGCCAAGCAGGAACTGCAGGAGGTCATCGAGTTCCTCAAGGAGCCGCAGAAGTTCCAGCGCCTGGGCGGGCGGATCCCCAAGGGCGCGCTGCTGCTCGGTCCTCCCGGCTCGGGCAAGACGCTGCTCGCGAAGGCCGTCGCCGGCGAGGCTGGCGTGCCGTTCTTCTCCATGAGCGGCTCGGACTTCGTCGAGATGTTCGTGGGTGTCGGCGCTTCACGCGTTCGGGACCTCTTCGAGCAGGGCAAGCGCAATGCGCCGTGCATCATCTTCATCGATGAGATCGACGCCGTGGGCCGGCACCGCGGTGCAGGCCTGGGCGGCGGGCACGATGAGCGCGAGCAGACGCTCAACCAGCTGCTCGTGGAGATGGACGGCTTCGAGTCCAACGAGGGCGTCATCATCATCGCCGCCACGAACCGCCCCGACGTGCTCGATCCGGCGCTGCTGCGCCCGGGCCGCTTCGACCGGCAGATCGTCGTGGACTGGCCCGACGTGCGCGGGCGCGAGGGCATCCTCAAGGTGCACACGCGCAAGATCCCGCTCGCCGAGGACGTGGACCTCAAGTTGATCGCGCGAGAGACGCCCGGCATGTCGGGCGCCGACCTGGCCAACATCGTCAACGAGGCGGCCCTGCTGGCCGCGCGGCGCAACCACAAGAAGGTCTCGCTGCGCGACTTCGAGGACGCCAAGGACAAGGTCACGCTGGGACTCGAGCGCCGCAGCCTCGTGATGAGCGAGCAGGAGCGCAAGACCACGGCCTATCACGAGGCCGGTCACGCGCTCGTGGCGTGGCTCATCCCCGGCTCCGACCCGGTCACCAAGATCACGATCATCCCGCGCGGCCGCGCGCTGGGTGTGACCGCCTATGCGCCGGCTGAAGAGCGGCACAACCACTCCAAGCAGCAGCTCGAGGAACGGCTCGCGCACGCCATGGGTGGGCGCGCCGCCGAGATCATCGTGTTCGACCACCTCACCACCGGCGCCGCGGGCGATCTGGAGCAGTCCACCAACATCGCGCGCAGCATGGTCACGCGCTTCGGCATGAGCGACAAGCTGGGCCCGCTCACGTTCGGCAAGCGCGAGGACATGGTGTTCCTGGGCAAGGAGATCGCCTCGTCCAAGGACTACAGCGAGCAGACCGCCGTGCTCATCGACACCGAGGTGCGCTCGATCGTCGAACGTGCGCATGCCCGGGCGGTGGCGCTGCTCAAGGAGAACCTCGAGAAGCTGCACCTGCTCGCCAACACGCTGCTCGAGCGCGAGACGATCGACGGCGACGAGATGGACCGCGTGCTGCGCGGCGAGAAGCTCGAGCCGCGCGAGCGGTTCGATGCGGGCACGCCGCCGCCCACCGCGCCGGCCACCGTGGGCCGGCCGGACGAGCCGGGGGGCCAGCTGGCGTTCCCGGACCCCAGCCCGGCGTAGGGCCGCGGGGGTCATCGCGATGCAGGAACGCCCGGCGGGGGGACCCGCCGGGCGTTCGTGTTCGCGGGGGCATCCCGCGCTGGTCCGACATCTGGCCGCGCACGGGGTGGGCGCGGCGAGCTTCACGCCTGTTTGGCAACTTCTCAGGGCCCGGCTGCGTCTCACCTCC
>CADEFY010000052.1:0-8819 GCA_902826705.1 uncultured bacterium | reverse complement strand
GTCTCACCTCTCGTACCCGATGAGCGATCGAGTACAGCGACCCGTCCAAGACCGGGCCGCGAGGCTTCCAGGCAGGGCAAGGCGGGTCTGGCAGGATCCGCACCACGATGAGGGCGCTCGGAACCACCTCCGCCGGGCGCCCTTTCGCGTGCCCGGCGGCGCGCTCAGTCGCGCGATGCAGGCGAGCGCGTGGGCGTGATGTGCTGCTCGATGCGCTGCGAGTCGCGCAACCACACCAGTGGCGCCGCCACGCCCACGCGGGGACCCGAGAGCAGCTTGTGCAGGTCGTCCACGCCGGTCACCGGATGGCCGCCGAAGCCGATCACCACATCGCCCTCGCGCAACCCCACGGCTTCGGCTGGACTGCCCTTCTCCACGCTCAGCACCAGCACGCCGCTCTCGTGCGCGAGCGCATGGCGGCGCACCAGGTGGCGGCGCAGCGCCACGTTCTGCCCGCCGAGCCCCAGCCAGCCGCGCGTGATGCGGCCCTCGCGCATGAGCGTGGCGGCCACGAACTGCACCAGGTCGATCGCGATCGCGAAGCACAGGCCCTGCGCCGGCAGGATCACCGCCGTGTTCACGCCGATCACCTCGCCGCGCGTGTTGACGAGCGGCCCACCCGAGTTGCCCGGGTTGAGCGCCGCGTCGGTCTGCAGCACGTCATCGATCAGCCGCCCCGACTGCGCGCGCAGGGACCGGCCGAGCGCGCTCACCACGCCGGTCGTGACCGTGGCGTGGAATCCGAACGGGTTGCCGATCGCGATCGCCACCTGGCCCACACGCACCTGTGAGGAGCGACCGAACGTGGCGGGCTCCAACCCATCGGCCGCGATGCGCACGACGGCGACATCGGTGTCGGGGTCCTCGCCCACGAGCGAGGCCGGTACGCGGCGGCCGTCGGCGAGCTGCACGGTGATCCGCTTGGCGCCATGCACCACATGGCTGTTGGTGAGCACGAACCCGTCGGGCGTGTACACGAACCCCGAGCCCGAGCCCCCACCGCGGCGCCGGTCGTGCTCGACCTCGATGCGCACCACCGACGGGGCCACCCGCTCGACGGCCCCCACCACGGCCTCCGAGTAGGCGTCGAGGAGCGGCGCGTCCTCGACCGGTGGAGGGGTGGCAGCGGGGAGCAGCGGCGGCGGCGTGCCGCCGGGGACCAGCGCGAGCGCAGGACGCATGGGACCTCCAGGAGGGACGGGGCCGAGCCGGGCGGACGCGGCCCCCCGGTCGCATTGGGATGCCGGTGCCGGCGAGCCGGTGCGCGGGCTCGGGAGGCGAGCCGGACTGAACGCCGGTTGCGCAGGGCGCAACCTGATCGTCCTGAGCGCGCTCGGGACGGCGATCGGCCGGTCCACGCGGGCGATCGCGCTCGTAGGCTCGTGGCACCCCCATCCACCCATGAGGAGTCCTGCCATGCGCGCCGCCCCCACGCCTCTCGCCTGCCGCTCCTGCCGACTCATCGGGTCGCTGCTCGCCCTCGCCCTGCTCTCCTCGCGCGCGGGCGCCGCGCCACACGTGCACGGCGCTCCCGCCGGGCACGCCGGACACACGGCGCACGACATGCACGCGATGAGCGACGCCGACATGCAGCGCGAGGTCGATGCGTGGTTCGCCGCGCACCCAGCGCACGGCGGCGCGATGCTCGGCGCGCCGGCCGACACGTTCCTCGTGCGCAACTTCCTGTTCGACACCAATGGCATCCTGGGCTCGGCCGTGGACACCGCGCGTGTCACGGTCGGCGAGGGCGTGATGTTCAAGTGGGTCGCGGGCTCGCACACCACCACCAGCGGCGCGCCCGGCGACCCGGATGCAGGCAGCCTGTGGGACGCCCCGATCAGCAATCTCAACGCGTCCACGCGCGAGTTCACGGTGCAGTTCAACACGGCGGGCACCTACCCGTTCTTCTGCCGCCCGCACGGCGAGTTCTCCAACATGGTCGGCGTGGTCCTCGTGACCGAGAGCACCGTGGACGCTCCGGCACCGCGCCCGGCGAGCGCCGGGTTCGTGGGCGGGCTCACGCCCAATCCCACGCGGGGCGGAGCGGCGTTCCAGTTCGCGCTCACCCGCGCGGGCCGCGCGCGCGTCGAGGTGTTCGATGCGAGCGGCCGGCGGCTCGGGCTCGTGCTCGACCGCGCGCTCGACGCCGGCCTGCATGCCGGCGCCTGGGACGGTCGCGTGCACGGCGCTCGCGCGGGAGCCGGCGTCTACTACCTGCGCCTGCGCATGCCCGAGGGCACGCAGACGAGGCGGCTGGTGGTGGAGCGCTGAGGGCTCGCCTCCGCGAGCGTCACGTCCAGCGCTCGCCGCGCTCCGCATTGGCCACCAGCAGCGCTCAGGGCTCGAAGCGCGGCGCCTGCCCGGGCGGACGCCATGGGCGCGGTGATGCGTCGGGCTGCGAACTGGGGCGCTGAAGTGCGACGAGGCTCCCCCGATCCTCGGTGCGACGGGGGATCAGCGACTCGCATCCATCGCAGGCGTGACGGCCTGCTCCGCGCGCAGCTCGGCGAGCATCCGCAACATGGAAGGTCGGTTCCGACGGCGCTCGTACCAGTGGCTCGCTGCCACGGTCAGCGCGACCGTCGCACCGTAGATCGCCAGCCTCGACACGCCCGAAGGCAGGAGTTGGAGCGGCCACGACGTTGCAGCCACCATCACGAACGTTCCGATGAAGCGCTCGGCGAGCGCGACACGGTGCCGGGCGTGGTGAGCCTGGCGCAGAACCCGTGAGGAGAGGTCGGAGCGGCGAGCCACCGGACCGGCGATGGACGAGGTGCGCAGCGCGCGGCCGCAGAGCGGCCGGGCCGGCGGGCTCGGGCACGCGGCGAGCGGTGGGTCGGTCCCGTCCGAGGCGCGGCGGGCCGCCGGGCGCGCTCTCGCGAGGCCGCGGGGCGCGACGAAGTACGTTGGGGGGTGGTCGGGACGGCGGTACGCTCGCAGGCGCGCGAAAGGAAGGTCCCATCCGTCCGGAGTGGAGGGTCGGAAGGCTGGGCCGTGACCTCTATATCGTTCAGTTGTCACTATAGAGGCTGCACTCGGTCTCCGCTCCTGTACCGCTCCCGCGCGTGTGCGCTTCTGCGGGGCGGACGCGTTGCCCAAGTGTCAGAACATCCCGGCACGGATCGGGCGGACTCCCGTTCGATCCTCCACCCGGCACTCCCGGAGGCCGCCATGATCCGCAAGAGCACCCCCCCACTCCTCGCCCTTGGTCTTCTCGCTGTGCTCGCGTTCCCGGCCTTCGCCCAGTGGCCGACCGCGGTTGGCACCGACCTCGCCGTCACCGGCACCGCCTGGTTCTCGTCGTCGCGCGCGATCCCCGATGGCGCCGGTGGGGTGGTCGTCGTCTGGACGGACATCCGCGCGGGCGGCTCACCCACGGCGATCTATGCGCAGCGCTACGACGTCAACGGCTTCCGCCTGTGGACTGCGGGCGGGGCGGTGGTGGTGCCGGCGGGCGGCTCGATCGACGAGTTCCGCGCCTGCTCCGACGACTCGGGCGGCATCGTCGTCACCTGGCAGCCGGTGATGGGCGCCGGCGCCCAGCGCGTGTTCGCGCAGCGCCTGGACGCCCTCGGCCAGCGGCGCTGGGGCGCGAGCGGCGTGCGCGTCTGCACGATCGACGTGGCACAGACACTCCCGCGCATCACCGGGGATGGGCAGGGGGGCACCATCGTCACGTGGTTCGATCTCCGTCCGGCTTTCTTCGAGGCGCTCTTCGCCCAGCGGCTCGATGCCTCCGGGAACCGGCTGTGGAGCAGCGGCGGGGTCCTCATCAACGGAACCGACAGGATCCGCACCAACGAGATCGCGACTCGCGCCGGGGGCGGCATCTACCTCATCTGGTGGTGCACGAGCGCCCTGGTTCGCTGCGGCGCACTCGATCTCACCGGTGCCGCGCTGTGGACCGACGCCCCCGTGTCGCTGCAGTCTCCGAGCACGGTACCGCCGCCGGTGCATGTCGTGGCCGATGGGATCGGCGGAGCGCTCGTCGCCACGGAGTGGGGGAACCAGATATTCCATCGGCGGCTCGACTCGACCGGTGCATTGGGTACCGCCGGCACGTTGCTCAACTCCGGCACATGGCCTCAGGGTGACGTGCGGCTGGCGGGCGACGACGCCGGCCACGTGTTCGTGAGCTGGCTCGACGGTCGCGTCGCCTTCGAGGGCCAGATGCGCGCGCAGCGGCTGCTCCCCGACGGTAGTTCCGCCTGGCTCGCCGACGGCGAACTGGTGGGGCCGCAGGTGACCATCGCGAACGGGTATCACACCCTCGTGCACGACGGCGCCGGAGGCATGCTGGCTGTGTTCTCCTCCTCCTTCGGCGGCCGAGCGGAACGCCTGAGTGCGGGCGGCGATCCCCTGTGGGCCTCGCATCCGGTGGTCTTCACGTCGAACCTCCCCCGCCCCCCCATGACCCTGGTCGCAACGCAGGGCAACGGCGGGATCGTGGTGTGGCAGGACAACTTCGTCGTCAGCGCCAAGCGCATCCTCGGGAATGGAGCGGTCTCGGCGGTGGGGGTCTCGCCTCCGAGGACGCCGACGGCCATGCAGCTCTCACCGCCCAGGCCGAATCCAGCGCGCGGCGACGTGGCCCTTGGCTACACCCTCACCCGGTCGTCGGATGTTCGCTTGACGATCCACGATGCGCAGGGCCGCCTCGTGCGCCTCGTCGCCGCCGGTTGGCGCGAGGCCGGAACCCACCAGGACGTGTGGAGCGGCGCCGATGCGCGCGAATCGAGCGCCGCCCCCGGGCTGTACTTCGTGAGGCTCGAGGCGGGCGGCGCCGTGCATCAGCGACGACTGGTGGTGCTCGGGAGCTGACCCCTCTGCGCCGCGTGTCCGGCGCGGTCGGCGCCCCCGGTTCGCGATTCGGTCGGGCGAGACTCCCGCTCCCGAGCGCCCTGCCCTCCCGATCCGCCGTTGGCTCGCCCCCGTCCTGCTCGTGGAGGGAAGCGCCGAGGTCGATCTCGTCTCGGACGCGCGCGAGGGCCCGTGCGCTGGCGTGCATCCGTTCGCAGCGCTGGAGTTCCTGGTGCGCCTGGTGGATCACGTCCCGGGCAAGGGCGAGGTGCGGGTGCGCTACTACGGCGCGTACGCCAGCCGGCGGCGCGGCCGGTGGCGGCGGCGCGGCGTGGTGCTGGCGGGCGAGCCGCCCGCGGCGACACCCGAGGTCGAGCGCGAGGCTGCAGAGCGGCCGGGCCGGCAGGCTCGGGCACGCGGCGAGCGGTGGGTCGGTCCCGTCCGAGGCGCAGCGGGCCGCCGGGCGCGCTGAAGACTCAATATCGACCTTGATCGAGTAGCCTGGGCGACTCGCGGGTCATGAGGCTGCTCGTCGATACAGCGTCCAGCTCACGTCCAGCGCTCGCCGCGCTCCGCCTTGGTCACCAGCAGCGCGCAGGGCTCGAAGCGCGGCGCCTCAACCGCCAGCGCACGCAGGCGCTCCACCACGTGGGGCAGGCCGAGCGTGTCGGCGTGACGCAGCACGCCGCCTCGGAACGGCGGGAAGCCGGCGCCGAAGATCATGGCCAGGTCCACGTGGTCGGCGCTCGCCACCACCTGTTCCTCCACGCAGCGCGCGCCCTCGTTGATCATGGCGAGCACCATGCGCTCAGTGAGCCGCTCCTCCCCGGCGCCGTGCCGCGCGGCACCCAGCCCGAGCAGACCCCGCACCTCGTCGTCCACGCGACGGTCGCGCCCGGCGTGCCGGTAGAACCCGCGGCCGTTCTTGCGGCCCAATCGCCCTGCCGCGACGAGCGTCTCGAGCACGGGCGCGGGCTGCATGCGCGCCGGGAACGCGGCACTCAGCACACCGGCCACCTTGAGCGCCACATCGAGGCCCACCTCATCCACCACCTCGAACGGCCCCATGGGCATGCCGAACCGCCGCATGGCACGGTCGATGTCGGCCACCGCGTGGCCCTCCTCCAGCAGGTGCAGCGCTTCGCGCAGGTACGGCATGAGGATGCGGTTGACCACGAACCCGGGCGCGTCCCGCACCACGACGGGCGTCTTGCCGAACCGCCGCGCAAGCGCCACCGCAGTCACGAGCGCCGCGTCGGACGTGCGCGCACCGCGCACCACCTCGACCAGTGGCATCTTGTGCACGGGATTGAAGAAGTGGAATCCCACGAACCGCTGCGGGTGCTGCAGCCCCTCGGACAGCGCATCCACCGACAGCGAGCTCGTGTTGGTGGCGAGCAGCGCATCGGGGCGCATGCGCACTTCGAGCTCGGCGAACACGCGGCGCTTGATGTCCAGGTCCTCGACCACCGCCTCGATCGCCACGTCGGCCTGCGACAGCCCGGTGAGCTCGAGCGTGGGCGCGATGCGCGTGAACTGCATGTCCATCTCGCGCTGCGGCGTGCGCTTCTTGCGGCCGCGTTCGCGCATCACCGCGCGCACGGTCTGCAGTCCCTTCTGCAGCGACTCGGGCCGCACGTCGCGCAGGCGCACCGCGATGCCATGGCGGCTCGCCAGCTCGGCGATGCCGCCACCCATCACCCCCGCGCCCGCGAGCGCCAGGCGATCGATCGGCGCGGGCGCGAGCGTGGCGTCGGCCACCACCGGCCGGCGCTTGGCGTCCTCCGAGAGCCGGAAGATGCGCACGAGGTTCTTGCACACGGGCCCTGCGATGAGCGGCGCCACGCGCTGCGCCTCGATGTCGAGCGCCTGCGGCTCCGGCATGTTCACGCAACGCGCCAGCACGTCGATCGCCGCGAGCGGCGCGGGGTAGTGGCCGCCCGTGCGGGCGATCACGCCCGCGCGCGCCTGCCGGAACGCCAGCGCGCGTCCGAGCGGGTTGGCGCCGAGCAACCAGCCCTGCGCATCACGGGCCCGCCAGCGATCGCGCCGCGCACCTGCCGGGCGCGCCGCCACCTGGGCGAGGAGCGCCTCGGCGGCCGGCATCAGCCACGCCGCCGGCACCGCGCGCGCGATCAGCCCCATCTTCTGCGCACGTCGCGCATCGAGGGAACGGCCCGTCAGGATCAGGTCGAGCGCGTTCACCATCCCCACCACGCCGGGGAGCCGCGTGGTGCCGCCGAAACCGGGGAAGAGGCCGAGCATCACCTCGGGCAGACCGAGCTGCGTGCGCTTCTCCTCGCTGGCGATGCGCGAGTCGCAGCACAGCGCCAGTTCGGTGCCGCCGCCCAGGCACACGCCGTCGATCACGGCGACCTTGGCGTAAGGCAGCGCCTGGAAGCGCGAGAACGCGGCGTGCGCGCGGCGGATCAGCGCCAGGACCACCGCCGGGTCGGTGATCGCACCGATCGCCTCCAGGTCGGCGCCCGCGATGAACGAGCCCGGCTTGCCGCTCGTGAGCAGCAGCCCGCGCGCCTCGCGCGCGGATTCGAGCTCGGGCAGCACGGCCTCGAGCGAGGCGAGCGCCGGTTCGTCGAGCACGTTGAGCTTGCGGTCCGGGTGGTCCATGACCAGATGCAGCAGCCCGCCGGCCGGCCGCTCGAGCCGGAAGATGGACTTCGCGTGGGCGCCGCTCATGGCCGCTCCAGGATGAACGCAGCGCCCTGCCCGCCGCCCACACACAACGCTGCCATGCCGCGCGTGAGGCCGCGGCGCCGCAGCTCGTGCGCGAGCGTGAGCAGCAGCCGCGCGCCGCTCGTGCCCACCGGGTGCCCCAGAGCGATCGCGCCGCCGTTCACGTTGAGCAGCTCACCGGGGATCTCGCCGAGCGCCGCATCAAGGCCCAGTTCGCGGCGGGCGAACTCGCTCGATCGCGTCGCCTCGCAGCAGGCCAGCACCTGCGCGGCGAACGCCTCGTTGATCTCGAAGAGCTGCATGTCGGCCAGCGTGAGCCCCGCGCGGTCGAGCGCGCGCGCCATGGCGAACACGGGCCCCAGTCCCATCCGCGCCGGCGCGAGCCCGGCGAACGCGAACGCGCGGATGCGCGCCAGCGGCGGGGTGGGCCACGCGGCGGCGGCGGCGTCGTCGCCGATCAGCAGTGCCGCCGCGCCGTCGGTGATCTGGCAGCTGTTGCCCACCGTCACCGTGCCGTTGTGACGGTCGAAGTAGGGCTTGAGCCTGGTGAGCGCCTCGAGCGTCTGGTTCTCGCGCGGCCCGATGTCGTCGCGCACGGCCATGTCCTCGGGCCACGCGTGCACCGGCACGATCTCCTCACGCAGTCGCTCGCGGGCCGCCACCGCCTTCTGGTGGCTGGCGAGCGCGAATCGGTCCTGCTGCTCGCGCGTGATCCGGAACTCGCGCGCCAGGTTCTCGGCGGTCTGCCCCATGTTGAGCCCGCACACGAGGTCGGTGAGTCCCTCGGCCAGCGCGATGCGCGGCGCCAGCAGCGCCGGCCGGAAGCGCGCCAGGACCGCGAGCTTCTGCGGCAGGCTCTTGGCGCGCATCAGCGCCCCCAGCCATTCCGCGTACTCGAACGAGAACTGCAGCGGGATGCGGCTCATGGACTCCATGCCGCCCGCCAGCACGAGTCGCGCATCGCCCGAGTGGATCCGGTAGAGCGCACTCGCCACCGCCTCCATGCCCGAGGCGCAATTGCGGTGCACGGTGAACGACGGCACGGGCTCCGGCACGCCGGCGCGCAACGCCACGATGCGGGTGGAGTTGGCCGCCTCGGCGGGCATGGCGCAGTGGCCAAACACCACCTCGTCGAGTCGCGCAGGGTCGCATTCGGCGCGCGCGAGGGCCTCGACGGCGGCGACCCGGCCCAGTTCATAGGAGGGCGTGTGCTTGAACGCCTCTCCGGCCTTCACGAAGGGCGTGCGGACGCCCTGGAGCAGCCAGCCGGACACCGGGGACATGGATCCTCGCTCGCGGGCGGCGCGCGCGGCGGCGCCCCCTCA
>CADEFY010000051.1 GCA_902826705.1 uncultured bacterium | reverse complement strand
CGAAGATCTGACTTTCGCTCGGGCGCACCCCGTCAGCCCGGTTCGGCGCGTTGTCCTGCAACGACTTACCTGGCCGGGCCCGGGGAAGTCAGATCTTCGGAGCACGACCCGCCGCTCGGCCCGCCCGTCCCTGTCGGCCGTCGCGCGAGGACCGTGTCGACTGGCGTGATCGGGCGCCGGCGCGAGGCTCTGCCGGAGTGAGCACGAGGGCGAGCCGATAGCCACGGGCCTCCGCCGTCGGGGGCTCCTTCGACCATCGTTCGATGAACGCGTCGAGGTCCCCGTTGAACTCACGCAGTCGAGCGACCGGGAGCCTGAGCGTGAGCAGCCGCAGCACGGCTTCGCGCCGGGGGCCGTCGAGGGCCGTCGCGGCATCCTCCAGCGAGCGGACATAGGCGCGCCCCGTATGGCGAAGGAGTGCTGCCCCGATCTGTGCCAGCGCAGCGCGTCCAGCGGGGAGGACCCCTCGTCGCGCGAGCCTCAAGCGGTTGGCCGCAAGCGCGTACACCGCCTCCTCCCGTCGTGCCACGCGCCGACGCTCGCGCTCGACGAGGAGACCGGCACGTTCGAGCACTGCCACATGGTGGTAGAGCGAGGACGGCGTCCGGCCCAGCCCCGCGGCCAGCTCCCTCACCGAGGCCGGCCCATCCAAGTCGAGGCGTTCGACGAGCGCCAGTCGCACCGTGGATGCCAGTGCGCGCAGCTCCCGGTTGGACTGGATCAGCCGCGTTCGCGCTCGTGTGGACATGGCGCCGAGTCTGCCACATCGCGCTTGCATGCGTACAGCCCAAGAGTCTACTGTTCATGAATCGATGTATTCTTGAACAATTGCCCGGAGGCACCGATGCGCCCCTATCGACTCTTGGTCCTGCTTGCGACGCCCCTCCTCTCGGCTCTCTGTGGCGTCTCGAGTTCCGGCGCCAACACCACCGCGACGCCTCCTGCCCTGTTCGGCGAGTCGGACCTGCGCCGGCTCGAGGGTGACTACTCGGTGAGCGTGTACCCCAAGCCGTTCGGATTCCTGGTCCGCGGGGGCACGCTCCACGTGAAGGTGGGAGGGCTGGCTGCCGCAGGGGATGCTGCACCGCTCGTGCAGCAGCCGGAGGGTCGGTTCGTGTTGAGTGAGGGACATCCGAACGCATTCCAGTTCCACCTGGTCGGCGACTCCGTGCAATTCCGATTCTGGTCCGGAGGTCAGTCCTTCGAGGGTGCGCGCAGTGGCAGCGCCCCCCCCACGGCGGCAGCGGGGCCGCGTCCGCCCGCGGACTCACGGACACGGCGCGACCTCATGAACGCTCGCCCTGCGCTGGAGGCAGCCGCAGGGGCCGCGGGCGCCACCAGCGCGGATCGGCTGGCGTTGGCTCGATCGCGCTACGAGAGCGGGGAGTTCGCGTCGGCTCGCGCATCGATCGCCGCCGATGTCGCGAGCGCGGAGGCGAGCGACGCGATCATCGAACTGGCCTCGCGCCTCGACTTCCTGCTGGGGCGCCTGGACGAGGCCGAGGCGGGCTATCGCCGGCTTCACGCCGCCCGCGCCGGCGATGTCGGAAAGCAAGTGCAGGCACTGGTCGGGAGCTTGTTCGTGCTCTACCAGCAGGACCGGTTCAAGGACATGGCAGGGCTCCAGTTCCCGGCTGGCGTCCGGCTGCCCCTCTGGAATGTCGCCAAGGCCTTCACCGATCGGCCTTACCGGATCGAGTGGCGCACCGGCGCGCGTTCAGCGTTCGTGCGTTTCGTCGACACCGATCCGCTCCCGGTCCTGCCGATCACGGTGGACGGCGTTCGTGTGAACGTGATCCTCGACACGGGTGTGGACCAGTTGATCCTCGACGACCAGTTGGCGCGGTCCATGGGGGTGGCGGTGATCGACTCGGCCATGGGATCGTTCGCCGGAGGGTTGACCTCGCGGGTCGGGTTCGGCCGCGTCGGTCGCGTGCAGTTGGGCGACGTCACGTTGCACGACGTCCCGGTCCAGACGCTGTCCGCCAAGCGATTCACCTTCGACGCTCGGCACCCGGTGGGTGGCATCCTGGGCACATCGATCCTGCGGCAGTTCCTGAGCACGGTGGACTACCGGCGCGCGCGACTGGTGCTGGAGGAGCGATCCGTCGCGGCCCGAGCGGCGCGCAGCCGCAAGAATGCCCGGCAGCGTGCGGTGTCCGTGCCGTTCGTGCTGGACGCCACGCACCTCATGTACGCGCGCGGCGGCCTTGAGGACGCGGACAGTCTGACCCTCTTCGTGGACTCCGGACTCGCGTCCGAAGCGTCGATCGTCGCACCCCGGCAGACGCTCGAGGTGCTCGGGATCCCCGTGCCGGCCACGCGTCCGACCGCGCCCGATGTCGGCGGAGGCGCGGGTTCGTTCGAGGAGGGGTTCTTCGACCTCGCCCGCGTCCGCCTGGGCGCATTGGAGCAGCGAGGCGTGCGAGGCGAGTACGGAGCGCTGACTCCCGACTCCTATTGGGCGCGAGGGTTCATCCAGGACGCCCTCCTCTCCCACCGCTTCCTCCGGCGCCATGCCTCTTGGACGATCGACTTCGACGGCCGGCGTTTCGAGCTCGTGCGCTGAAGCGGCGTCGGCCCGAGTCGGCTCGCGGCCAGCACTGCGAACCGCTAGCCTTCGCTCCATGCGACCATTCCGAACTGCCCTCGTGGCCCAATTGCTCTGCGCCGTGCTGTTCCCGTCGATCGCCGCTCCCCAGCCCTCACCCGGCTCGGCTCCCAAGGGCATGCACACGATCCTGCTGGTGCGCCATGGGCTCTACGACCGCGACGAGACGGTGGACGACCGGGTCGGCAACGGACTCAATGCGACCGGCCGGCAGCAGGCCACCGCGGTCGGCCGCTACCTGGCTTCGCTGCCGGTGAAGCTGAACTCCCTCACCAGCAGCACGCTCACGCGCGCACGTGAGACCGCCGACCTGATGGGCGTGGAGCTGAAGCGCACGAGCCTGCGCGATTCGCTGATCAGCGAGTGCACGCCGATCTCGGATCGCGGCGACTGGATGCGCATGGACCAGCCTGCCGAGATCGTGAAGTGCGAGACCAACCTGCTTGCCGCCTGGGAGCGCTACACGAAGCCCACGCCCGAGGCTGACACGTACGACGTGCTCGTGGCGCATGGCAACGTGATCCGTTGGTTCGTGGCCAAGGCGATGGGAGGCGACACGCGGCTGTGGAGCCGGCTCGAAGTGGGCCACGGCAGCATCACGGCGCTCACCGTGCAACCCGACGGCCGCGTGCGCCTGGTGAAGCTGAGCGACAACGCCTATCTGCCCGTGACCCTGCAGACCTACGGCAGCCGCGGCCCCGGCTGGGACTAGCAGGTTCTGGTGCGAGGATCGTGGGGTGGCCATTCGGCGGCCTCCAGGAGGGTACGAACGCAGGCAGAAGCAGGTACGAGCGAGGGCTAGCTGTCGTTCCCACGATCCTCGCACCAGAACTCTTGACTCCCACGGGGGCGGCGGCTCATTGTTTGTTCGACGCCTGAACAAACCATCCGGCTCCAACTGAGCCCCCTCCCAGGGGAGACCCCATGCGTTGCGGATCCAGGCTCGTGGCCGTGCTGACCTGCGCCTTGTCGCTCACGGGATGCGAGCGCAGCACCGACGGATTGCGCCCCTTCCCCCTCTCCACCGACCCGGTGGTGTTCGAGGATGCGTTCGGCACCGGCGTCGACTACCAGGCGTTCCTGGGCTCCAAGCTCGATGCGGTCAGCATCGATGCGACGGAACGGCGCACGGGGACTGCCTCGCTCAAGATCACGGTGCCACCCGCCGGGGACCCGACGGGCGGATACGCCGGTGGCGGGTTCGTCTCCAACATCGTCCGCGACCTCTCGGGCTACGACGCGCTCGTGTTCTGGGCCAAGGCCAGTCGTGCGGTCACATTCGATGTGGCCGGCATCGGCAACGACGTCACGGGCACGTCTCGCTTCGAGGCCCGCCGCAACGCCATCGCGATCACCACCACATGGACGCGATTCGTCATCCCCATCCCGCTGCCGGCGCGGCTCGTCGCGGAGCGCGGGCTGTTCTTCATCGCCGAAGGGCCCGAGAGCGGACTGGGTGCCGACGTCTGGCTGGATGACGTGCGTTTCGAACGCACAGGGGTCGTCCTGAATCCGCGCCCGTCCATGTCGAGCCGCATCCTGACGGCCTTCGTCGGGGGCACGATCAGCCCCACCGGGACGCAGACGATCTTCAACGTCAGTGGTTCGGACGTCACCGTCGGACACTTCCCGGGCTACTTCGACTTCGTGTCCTCGAACGTGAGCGTCGCCGATCCCCAGGCCTCGGGCATCCGCGTGGCCGGCGCGGGGTCCGCCAGTGTGACGGCGCGACTCGGCGATGTGGCGGCCACCGGCACGGTCACGGTCAATGCGATCGCGCCGCCTGCGACGGCCGCACCGGTGCCGACGCTGCCCGCGAGCGATGTCATCTCGCTCTTCAGCGACGCCTACTCGAACCGCCCCATCGACACTTGGTCCGCCACCTGGGACCAGGCGGATGTCACCGACTTGCAGGTCGCGGGAAGCAACCTCAAGGGCTACACCAACCTGGTCTTCGCGGGTGTCGAGTTCATCGCCAATCGGATCGACGCCTCCTCGATGACACACTTCCACCTGGACGCGTTCCTCCCCACCGGCACCACGCTCCGGGTCAAGCTCGTGGACTTCGGAGCCAACGGCGCGTTCGGGGGCGGCGACGACTCGGAGCAGGAGCTCACGTTCAACGCCGGCACCACGCCTGCGATCACCCCGGGCGCGTGGTCCTCACTCGACATCCCACTGACCGACTTCACCGGCCTGACCAACCGTGCGAACCTCTCGCAGCTGGTCCTCGCTGGCACCAGCACGTTGTTCATCGACAACGTGTATCTGCATCGCTGAGTCGGATCGGAGAACTCCCTGATGAGAAGAGCGACAGCACCTCGCTCGAACCGCGGCGCGTCCCAGCCGGGGAGGTTGCGGCCGCTCGCTGAGGAGATCCTCCGACTGATCTGGAAGTCGCGCGAGATCTCGCGCGCCGAGATCTCGCGTCAGTTGGACATCTCGCGTTCGACTGTCTCCGAGATCGTGGGGGCACTGCTCCCCAAGGGGCTCATCGCCGAAGTGGGGACCGGGCCATCACGCGGTGGCCGGCGTCCGATCGTGCTGCAATTCCAGGACGACTCGCACACGATCCTCGGAGTGGAGATGGGTGCGTCGCACATCCAGGTCGTGCTCACCGATCTGCGGGGTCAGGTGCTCGCGTGGGAACATCGCGAACACCCGGTGCGTTCGGATCCCGAGGGCACGCGCCGGCAGATCCTCGCGCTCTGCGACGCCTGTCTCGAGACTTCGACGCTCCCGCGGAGGCGGCTCATGGGGATCGGGCTCGCCGTGCCGAGCCCGGTGGACCCCGCACACCCGCATCAGATCTCGGAACTCGTGATGCCGGACTGGAAGGGGCAGCTGGGCCTCGAGGGGCTTGCGGTGCGCTATGGCGTCCCGATGTTCGTGGACAACGACGCCAACCTCGGCGCGCTCGCCGAACAGTGGTGGGGCGCGGGTCGTGGTGTGGATGACTTCGCCTACATCAAGATCGCGACGGGGCTCGGTTCCGGGCACGTGATCTCGGGGGAGGTCTATCGCGGCGCGACGGGCGTGGCCGGGGAGATCGGGCACCTCGGCATGGACCCGCAGGGCGAGCTCTGCATCTGCGGCCTGCGAGGCTGCCTCGCCACCATGGTGGGCGCACCCGCGCTGGTGAAGCGCGCTCGCAACCTGCTCTCGCAGTACCCCGGCAGCGTGCTCGTGGGAACCGAGCCGACGATCGCCAGCATCGAGGACGCGGCGCTCGAGGGTGATGAACTGGCGCTCCGGCTCGCGAGTGAAGCCGCGGAGTACCTCGGCATCGCGATCGCCAGCCTGCTCAACCTCATGAACCCGTCCATGGTCATCCTCGGCGGCGGACTGACGCGGCTGGGCGACGTCCTGCTCACCCCGCTCCGCAGCGTGTCCTCGAGTCGCACGTTGGCCAGTTCGCTCAGCGCATCGGCCATCCGCATCGGCGAGCTCGGGCCCCAGGCCATGGCATTGGGTGCCTCCACGCTCGTGTTGAAGGCGGCGCTCGCGGACTCGCAGCTCTTCCCGTCGACGTCGAATCAGACGAGCGCCGCCTGATGCGCTGGGCGGCGGCGCTCGCTCGCGCATGTCTCGCGCGCTGCGTCGGCGTCGCGGCCGTGCTGGCCCTGGTGCTCGCACTGGCAGGCTGCTCGGGGGCCGCCGCGCCCACCTCCGGCGACTGGGTGCTCACCTGGTCGGATGAGTTCGATGGCGCGGCTGGCGCACGGCCCGACTCCAGCCGTTGGCGGTACGACATCGGCACCGACTGGGGCAATGCGCAACTCGAATACGACACCGACCGGACCGAGAACGTGTCGCTGGACGGCAGCGGACACCTCGCGATCACGGCCATCGAGGAGTCGTATCTGGGCCGCGACTACACCTCAGGGCGCATCAACACCCGCGACTTCTTCGCTCAGCGAGCGGGACGCTTCGAGGCGCGCATCCGTCTGCCGGCCGGGCGCGGGATCTGGCCGGCCTTCTGGCTGCTCGGGGCGAACTTCCAGGACGTCGGCTGGCCGGCCTGTGGCGAGATCGACATCATGGAGTTCCGTGGCCAGGAGCCGAACACGACGCACGGCAGCCTGCATGGGCCGGGTTACTCGGGCGGCAACGCGCTCACGTCCCGCTACAACCTCCCTGGCGGTGCCACGTTCGATCAGGGGTTCCACGTCTTCGCCGTCGAGTGGAACGACGATCAGATCACCTGGCTCGTCGACGACACGCGCTTCCTCAGCATCCGCACCGTCGACCTGCCTTCCAGTGGGCAGTGGGTGTTCCGGCACCCGTTCTTCATCATCCTGAACGTCGCCGTCGGCGGCAATTTCGTCGGCGCTCCAGACGCTACGACGACGTTCCCTCAGACGATGCTCGTCGACTGGGTGCGTGTGTATCGCAGGGGCGCTTGATGCCATCGACTTCCCGCGCGACGATCCTCCTGCTCGGCCTCGCGCTCTGGAGTGTGCCGACCGGCTGCGCGAGACCGCGCCCGACGGCGACCGAGGGCGTGCTCGTGGTCTCGCAGGAGATGCAGTCCTCGTGGGTCCGCAACTTCAATCCACTCACCACGGCCACCGCGGCGCGCTGGCCGACCCTGGCGGGGATCTACGAGCCGCTGTTCGTCTTCAACAGCGTGCGCACGGAGTACGTGCCGTGGCTCGGGGTGTCGTACGAGTGGCGAGATGCGCGTCGCGTGCTCCGGATCGTTACGCGTGACAGTGTGCGATGGTCGGACGGCACGCCGTTCACCTCCAAGGACGTGGTGTTCACGTTCGAACTGCTCAAGCGCCATCGCGCGCTCGACCGCCGTGGCGTGTGGGCGTTCCTGTCGCGGATCGATGCCGTGGACGCGAGGACGGTGGACCTCACGTTCTCCCGCGTGTTCGTCCCGGGGTTCGACGAGATCGCGGCGCAGCCGATCGTGCCCGAACACGCCTGGCGAGATGTCGTCGACCCGGTCGCCTATGCCAACGAGCACCCGGTCGCGACCGGGCCGTTCACCGAAGTGCGCGTGTTCCGCAATCAGATCTACGAGCTCGGACGCAACCCCGACTACTGGCAGAAGGGCAGGCCGTACATCGATGCACTCCGGTTCCCCGCCTACCCATCCAACGACCGGGCCAACATGGCGCTGGTCTTCGATGAGTTGGACTGGGCCGGCAACTTCATCCCCTCGGTCGATCGCGTCTACGTCGCGCGGCAGCCGGATGCCCATCGATACTGGTTCCCGCTCACAGGCAGCAGCATCTTCCTGTATGCCAACACGTCGCGGCCGCCGTTCGACGACGTGCGCGTGCGAAAGGCGCTGAGTATGGCGATCGACCGCGAGCTGCTGGTCGAGGTCGCGCTCTATCGGTACTCGCGGCCCGCGGACGCGACCGCGCTCAGCGATGGTTACGCCGCCTGGCGCGACTCCGTGATCGCCGCCTCGGGGGACTGGGTCCGATACGATCCAGCCGCTGCGGAACAGTTGCTCGACGAGGCGGGGCTCCGTCGCGACGCGCAGGGCGTGCGCTGCCTTCCCGACGGCACTCCCCTGAGCTACGACATCCTGTGCGTGTCCGGATGGTCGGACTGGGTGCGCGCTGCGCAGGTCATCGCGCGCGGCCTGTCCGCGGTCGGAGTCACTTCCAACGTACGGACCAACGACTTCAGCGCCTGGTTCCAGCGGGTCCAGGAAGGGCAGTTCGACCTGAGCCTGGGATGGTCGTTCGAGGGCCCGACCCCCTACCTCTTCTACCGCTGGCTGATGTCCTCCGCCACCGTGAAGCCGGTCGGCGAGGCGACGATGGGCAACTGGCATCGCTACGGCAGCGCGACCGCGGACTCGGTGCTGGATGCATTCGAGCGCGAAGCGGACCCTGCCGAGCAGCGGCGGCTGGCCGACGAGATGCAGCGCACATTCGTGCGTGAGGCTCCGGCGATCCCGCTCTATCCCAACCCGTCGTGGGCGGAGTACAGCCTGGCGCGATTCACCGGGTTCCCGTCGGCGGAGGATCCGTACGCGGATCCCTCCCCCAACAAGTTCGACCGCGGCGAGTGCCTGCTGGTGCTCACCACGGTGCGGCCTCGATAGGAGATCCGCGCGTGCGCTATCTGCTGCAACGCCTCGGCTTCTACCTGATCGCAGGTTGGGCGGCGTTGACCCTCAACTTCTTCCTGCCGCGACTCATGCCCGGCGACCCGGCGACGGCGTTGTTCGCGCGATTCCGAGGGCGGCTCGCCCCCGAGGCGATGGCGGCGCTCCGAGAGACGTTCGGCCTCACGGAAGCGCCGCTGCTCCAGCAGTACTTCACGTATCTCTCGCACGTGCTGCGTGGCGATCTCGGCATCTCGGTCGCGTACTTCCCGACCCCCGTCTCCGAGGTCATCGCCACCGGCATGCTCTGGACCGTGTTCCTCGCCGGCACCGCGGTCGTGGTCTCGTTCGCGATCGGGACCCTGCTCGGCATCGTCGCGGCATGGCGGCGTGGCGGCTGGATCGACTCGTGGCTGCCGTCCACGCTGGTCTTCCTCGGCGCATTCCCCTACTTCTGGCTGGCGATGGTCGCCTTGTACCTGCTGGGCTTCACGCTGGGATGGTTCCCGCTCGGCCATGCCTACGGTGACGATCTCACTCCGGCGTTCACCCTGGAGTTCATGGCCGACGTCTTCCGCCACGCCGCGCTGCCGGTGGGCACCGTGGTGATCGCCACGCTCGGCGGCTGGCTGCTGTCCATGCGCAACAGCATGATCACGGTGCTCGGCTCCGACTTCGTCAACCTCGCGCGAGCCAAGGGCCTCGCGCCCGCACGCGTGGTGCTGCGCTACGCGGCCAGGAATGCGCTGTTGCCGAGCATCACCGGGTTCGGCATGGCGCTGGGGTTCGTGCTGGGCGGGTCGCTGCTGACCGAGATCGTCTTCTCGTACCCCGGTCAGGGGTACTTGCTGGTGCAGGCGGTTCGCAATCAGGACTACCCGCTGATGCAGGGGATCTTCCTCGTGATCACACTGGCCGTGCTCGGCTCCAACTGGCTCGTCGACGTGATCTACATGTGGCTCGATCCGCGCACGCGAGGAGGACGCTCATGAGTGGCTCACCGCAGCGCGGCGCGAACCCGCTCGCGATGTGGCTGCTGGCAGTCCGGAGCGACCGTCGCGCGACCGTCGGCGCTTTCGTGCTCCTGCTGTTCGGACTGCTCGCCTGCCTCGGGCCATGGATCGCCAGCGATCCCGACGCCCTCGTCGGCATGCCGCTGCAGCCTCCGTCGCTCGAGCATTGGCTGGGCACCACGGGCCAGGGGCAGGACGTGTTCGCCCAGATGGTCGCGGGCACTCGCGTCTCGCTGGTGCTCGGATTCTCGGTGGGCGTGGTCGTCGTGCTCGTCGGCGCCCTGATCGGCGTCGCTGCTGGTTACTTCGGCGGCCGAGTCGATGCCATGCTGTCGCTGCTCTTCAACATCTTCCTCGTGATCCCGGGGCTGCCACTCGCCATCATCATCGCAGCCTATCTTCCGTCGGGGCCGTTGACGTTGGCGCTGGTGCTCATCGTGACGGGCTGGGCGTGGAATGCTCGCGTGATCCGTGCTCAGACCCTGGCGCAGCGACAACGCGACTTCGTCTCGGCCGCGATCGTCGCAGGAGAATCCCATTGGCGGATCATCACGCGTGAGATCCTGCCGACGATGACGTCCCTCATCGTCGCGCAGGTGATCGGCAGCACGGTCTACGCGATCGGCGCCCAGGTGGGCCTGGAGTTCCTCGGACTCGGCGATGTCTCCAAGGTGACGTGGGGCACGAATCTGTACTGGGCGCAGAACGACTCGGCGCTGCTCACCGGGGCGTGGTGGACGTTCGCACCCACGGGGCTCTGCGTGGCGCTCGTGGGGTTCGGTCTCACGATGCTGAACTCCGCGTTCGACGAGATCTCCAACCCCCGATTGCAGCTCGAGCGGGCGTGGCGGGCGCATCTGCAGGCATGTGGGCATTCCCCCGGCCGCTCGACGCCAGTGGTGATCGACCGTGGCTGAGCCCCTGCTCTCGATCCGGGACCTCTGCGTGGACTACGTCACCGCCGATGGGCCAGTGCGGGCGCTCGATCGCGTCTCGCTGGACGTGATGCCAGGCGAGACCCTGGGCATCGCTGGCGAGTCCGGCAGTGGCAAGTCCACGCTGGCCCAGGCGCTGATCCGTGTACTGCCGCCGCCGGCCGTGATCACCGGCGGGAGTGTCGTGTTCGACGGTCTGGACGTGCTCGCACTCGACGAGCAGGGCTTGCGTGACCTGCGATGGAAGCGCATCGCCATGGTGTTCCAGAGTTCCATGGACGCGCTCAACCCGGTGATCACCGTGGGCGAGCAGCTCACTGACACGCTCTCGGCGCACGGCGCCGGGCAGCAGGGCCGCGAACGCGCCGGGGAGCTGCTCGAACTGGTCGGGATCCCGGCCGAGCGGCTCACCGCGTTCGCGCACCAGCTCTCGGGCGGCATGCGCCAGCGCGTCGGCATCGCGCTCGCGCTGGCGCTCGAGCCCTCGCTCGTGATCCTCGACGAACCCACGACCGCGCTGGACGTGATCGTGGAGCGTGACATCCTCGCCGAGATCCGCAACCTGCAGCGCGCTCGCGGATTCGCGGCGGTGTTCATCACCCATGACATCGGTCGCATGCTGCAGTTCTCGGACCGCGTGGCGATCTTCTACGCGGGCCGGCTCGTCGAAGTGGGCCCGGCCCGGACCCTCGCCGACGAACCCCGACACCCCTACACGCGCGGGCTGATCAACGCGTTCCCCTCCGTGCATGGCGACATGCGCAAGGCCGCGAGCATCCCGGGCTCACCACCGAGCCTGCGAACGCCGCCCCCCGGGTGCCGTTTCCACCCGCGCTGCCCGCACGCGATGGAGGTCTGCAGCCAGCGCCAGCCGGAGCTGGTGCAGATCGGGCCGCGACATGCGGCCGCGTGTCACCTGCTGATCTCGGGCGAGAGCGCCTGAATCCCGCGATCCTCGCTTCGCTCCGAGGTCACATCGCGAAGTGCAGGTAGGTGCGGATCTCCCACTCGTTGCCATTCGGCGACGGGATCGTCGGGTCCGGGACGGGGGTGCCACCGGGCCCGGGCACGAACCCGGGCGCGAAGCGTGGCGAGTAGCGATCGAGCGACCGCCACGTGCCGCGCACGCCGAACCGTGTCTGCGCCACGTCCTCGAACCACCTCGGCGCACCCACCGTGTGCGAGATGTCCGTCATGAGCTGCACGGGGAAGGTGAGGTTGAAATCGCGGTGGTAGTCGTACGGTCCCCAGTCGTTGAACCGTGCGGAGCTCATGACTGAGAGCTTTCGCCAGGCGGCTCTCGCATCGGCGCCGTAGCGCTCGATGCGGCGGTCTCCGAACGTGCTCGGCTGCGCCGTTCCGCCGAAGAGGTTGGCGACGATCCGCGACTCCGGCCCGATGCGTGAGACCAACCGCAGTCGAAGCTCCCAGAGATCGGCCGGCGGCGGCGCGCCAGGGAAGGCGAACGTCGTGCGTCCATCGGCGAGGATGCCGATCGAGGCGTCGCGCGTCGTCGGCAGGTGCCGATAGACGAACCCGAGGCTGCCCGCGAGACGTGCATCCTCGCGGACATCGTTGTCCCACGCCCACATCCAGGTGGCAGGCGTCGGATCCCAGGTGAGGAGCATCTCCGCGCCGAACATCTCGCGGTTGCCCAGCACGGCGAACGGGTCGTCGAGGATGTTGCGAGGCCGCCCCGGAACGGGTGCGTCGATGGGGATCGGGGCGACCATCGGCTTCTGGTACAGCACGTTCGGTGCGATCTGCAGCCTGCCGGCGTTGATCGCCATCCCCGCGATCACGTTGGACTGATTGCCAGTGCCCGTGTCCTTCAGATTCCAGCCCGTGTACGTGAGCGTGGCGGTCGGCCCGCCGTCCGCGACCAGACCCATCACGGCGCCCTGGCCGTACCACAGCACGCGGCCGAACGAGCCGCTCACCTTGGCCTTCGCCCCGAACGTGTCCCCGGCGCGGACGCGGTCCTCGAGGACCACTCGGCTGCCGTCCGAGGCGGTGCCGACGATCTGGAACGACGTGCTGCACTGCCTGGAAAACTCGCCCGGACATGATATCTCGTCCTTGCGGCTGGTGACCTGCGGTGGATCGGCGGTGCCGATGTCGATGATGAAGGCGTTCGAGAAGGAGCACGGCGTCCAGATCGTGCAGGCGTGGGGGATGACGGAGACCTCGCCGCTCGCGACGATCGCGCGGCCGCGGCCGGATGCCGAAGGCGATCGGTACTGGGCGCAACGCGCCAGCCAGGGCCGCGCGGTGTGCGGGGTGGAGGCGCGGATCGTCGACGATGAGGGCAACGCGATGCCGCACGACAACGAAGCGGTCGGCGAGGTGCAGGTGCGCGGCCCGTGGATCACCGGCGCGTACTACCGCAACCACGATCAGTCGAAGTTCGACGACGGCTGGCTGCACACCGGCGACGTCGGCCGCATCGACCCTGCCGGTTACGTCACGCTGACCGACAGAGCCAAGGACGTCATCAAGTCCGGCGGTGAATGGATCTCCTCGGTCGAGTTGGAGAACCACTTGATGGGCCACCCCGCGGTCTCGGAGGCCGCCGTCGTGGCGGTACCCGACGAGCGTTGGCAGGAGCGACCGCTCGCGGTCGTCGTCGTCAGCGAAGGCGCAGAGGTGTGCGCCAAGGATCTGCGGGAGT
>CADEFY010000050.1 GCA_902826705.1 uncultured bacterium | reverse complement strand
GGTGCCGCGCTATGGGTCCTCGATCATGACGGCCAGGTCGCGATGTCGGCGGCGGCGCTCGACGCCCTGGCCCCCGAGCGCGCGCCGCTCCTGCGCCGCGCCGCCATGCTCGCCGGCGGGCTCCTGCGTCAGCCCGATCCGCTGGCGCGCGTGCTCGACGAGCACCCGAGCGTGCGGATGGAAGGCGACTTGTGGCGCCTCGAGCGCGACGCGCTGCGCCGGCGCATCGCCAGTCTCTCCGTGGAGGTGCACAAGAAGTTCGCGCTGCCCGCGGCGTGCGTGGTGTTCGTGCTCATCGGCGCCCCGATCGGCATGAAGGTGCGCCGCGGCGGCCCGGCGATCGCATTCGCCTCGATCGGCTTCTTCCTCTTCTACTACCTCTGCCTCGTGGTCGGGGAGCAGCTCGCCACGCGCCTGCTGCTGCCCGCGTGGCTCGCCATGTGGCTCGCGAACCTGGTGCTCGGCCTGCTGGGGCTGGAGCTGACCGCGCGCGCCTGTGAGTTCCGCCTGCCGTGGCACGGCTCGCGGCAGCTGCAGCCCACCCCGCGCGACCCGATCCTGCGCGAGCCCCAGGACGCCGCGGCCGCGTGAGGATCCACGACCGGTATCTGCTGCGCGAGTTCCTCGGCTACCTCGCGCTCGGGCTGCTCGGGTTCATCGTCATCTTCATCGTGGTCGATGTGTTCGAGAAGATGGACGTGTTCCTCGACCACCGCGCGCCCATGGGGCTGGTGCTTTCGTACTACCTGAACCTGGCTCCCGATGTCGTCACCAAGGTGCTGCCCGTGGCGCTGCTGCTCGCCACGTTCCTCGCGCTGGGCCAGCTCAACAAGTTCGGCGAACTCACGGCACTGCGCGCGTCGGGGATCAGCATCGTGCGACTCATGATGCCGGTGTTCGCGGTGGCGGGCGTGTGCGTGCTGCTGTCCCTGGCGCTGAGCGAACTGGTGGTCCCAGGAGCGACGCGCGAGCGCAACCAGATCCTGCAGGAGCGCATCCAGCGGATCCAGCGCACCTCGGCGCTCGAGCGCGCCGACGTCACGTTCATGGGTGGCGGCGGGCGGATCTGGTACATGCGCCTCTACCTCGTGCGCGAGCAGCGCATGCACGAGGTGTCGCTGCAGGAGTTCGCCAAGGGCGAGCTGCGGCGGCGCATCGACGCCAGCGAGGCCAACTGGGACGGTTCGCGCTGGGTGTTCACGTCGGGCTTCACGCGCACGTTCGACGAGTCCGGCCAGGAGACGGCCAAGGCGTTCGAGCGCATGGCCGTGGGCGGTCTCGAGGAGCGGCCTGCGGACTTCGCCAAGGAGTCCCGCAGCCCCGACGAGATGAGCGCGCTCGAACTGCGCGACTACATCGAGCGCCTGCGCACGAGCGGCGCGCGCGTGTCCAACTACCTCGTGGACCTGCACATCAAGCTGGCATTCCCGCTCGTGTGCTTCGTGGTCGTGCTGATCGGCGGGGCGCTCGCGACGCGCCTGCGCATGCAGAGTGCCGCGCTCGGGTTCGGACTGTCCGTGGCGATCGCGTTCGTCTACTACGGCTTCATCCGCGCCGGCCAGGCGTTCGGCCACAGCGGGCTGCTGCCACCCACGTTCGCCGCATGGATGGGCGACCTGGTGTTCGGCGCGATCGGGCTGATCATGATGTGGCGGGCGCAGCGCCACTGACGCGGCCGTCGCGGTCGAGCCACGGTGCCACGTCGATCGCATCGATTGCCGCGCAGCGCTCCACATCGGCCGCGAACGCACCGCCCAGTGACCGCAGATGACGGCCCTGTTCCGCGCCCTGCAGCAGCGCCGCCACCTCGTGCGCATCGCGCGGCGCCAGGGCACGGGCGAGGGCCGCTTCGGACCCCGTGATTGCTGCGCCGCCCTCGGCGAGCCGCTCGCACAGCCATCCGGCGAGCGCCGCATCCTCCAGCGCGAACTCGCCGAGCTTGCCGGAGCCCACGATCCAGATCTCGCGCGCCGCGGCGAGCGACCGCACCACCGCCGAGGCGTTGGTGAACGCCGCCAGCATGCGGGTGTCACAGCGCTCGGTGGCGCGCAGGGCCCTGGAGCCGTTGGTGGAGGCGAACGCCAGCGTCCGCCCCCGCACGCGCTCGGGCGTGTACTCAGCAGGCGAGTTGCCCAGGTCGAATCCCGGCACGATCCTCCCGCCGCGCTCGCCGCACGCCAGCGCGCCCGGGTGCGCGGCACGGAACGCCATCGCCTCGGCGGGCTCGGCGAACGCCACCACCCGCGCCAGCCCGCCCGCGCAGGCCTCGGTGAGCGACGTGGTCGCGCGCAGCACGTCGATCACCACGGCCGTCGTGCCGCTCGCGACGGCGACGGGGGCAGCCGGCGGCGTGAGCGACACGCGCACCCGGCGTGCGGTCACGGCGTGGCGGCGGCCTCGCGCTCCTTGAGCAGGTCCTCGACGAAGCGCGTGTCGAGGTCGCCCGCGCGGAACCGCGGGTGATGCAGCGCGAGCTTGTGGAACGGGATCGTGGTCTTGATGCCCTCGACGATCATCTCGTCGAGCGCGATCTCCATGCGGCGGATCGCCTCGGCGCGCGTCTTGCCCACCGCGATCAGCTTGCCGATCATGGAGTCGTAGTAGGGCGGGATGCGGTAGCCCGCGTACACGTGGCTGTCCACGCGGATCCCGGGGCCGCCCGGCTTGTACCAGTAGGTGACCTGGCCCGGGCTCGGCCGGAACCCGTGCTCGAAGTCCTCGGCGTTGATGCGGCACTCGATCGCGTGCCCGGTGAACTGGACATCGTCCTGCGTGAAGCTCATGCGCTCGCCTGCCGCCACGCGCAGCTGCTCCTTGACCAGGTCGATGCCGGTGACCTCCTCGGTGACCGGATGCTCCACCTGGATGCGCGTGTTCATCTCCATGAAGTAGAAGCGCCCGTCCTGATCGAACAGGAACTCCATCGTGCCCGCATTGCGATAGCCGATGGACGCGGCGCCACTGGCGGCCAGCGCGCCCATCTCGGCGCGCTGCTCGGGGCTGAGGCACGAGCTGACCGCCTCCTCGATGAGCTTCTGGTGGTTGCGCTGCACCGAGCACTCCCGCTCGCCCAGATGCACGACGTTGCCCTGACCGTCGCCGAAGAGCTGGAACTCGATGTGGCGCGGCTTGACGATGTACTTCTCGAGGTAGACCGCGCTGTTGCTGAACGCCGCACCCGCCTCCGCCTGCGCGATGCCGAATCCCGCGCGCAACTGGCGCTCGTCCCACGCGATGCGCATGCCGCGGCCCCCACCACCCGCCGAGGCCTTGACGATCACTGGGAAGCCGATCTCGCGCGCCACGCTCACCGCCTCGTCGACGTCGGCGAGTTCGCCCTCGCTGCCTGGCACGAGCGGCAGGCCCGCCGCGCGCATCGTGCGCTTGGCCTCGGACTTGTCGCCCATGCGGCGGATCATCTCGGGGCTCGGGCCGATGAACGTGAACCCGCACGACTCGCAGACCTCGACGAAGTGCGCGTTCTCGGACAGGAACCCGTAGCCCGGGTGCACGGCGTCGGCGCCGGTGACCTCGGCCGCCGAGATCAGCCGCGCGATGTAGTTGTACGACTGGGCGGGCTGCGGCGGACCGATGCACACGGACTCATCGGCGAGCCGAACATGCAGGCTGTCGCGATCCGCCTCGCTGAACACCGCCACGGTGGCGATGTCCAGCTCGCGGCAGGCTCGGATGACACGCAGCGCGATCTCGCCTCGATTGGCGATCAGGACCTTGCGGAACATGGGCGGCAGGGGTGCCTTCGGGTTCCGCTCAGCGGGAAGGACCGGCGGGCGCCGGCGGCTCCCTCACTCCTTGGACATCCAGTCGGGACGCGTGCCGCCGGAGCCGCCCGCGGGTGCCGAGCCGGCAGGAGCCGCCGGCTCCTGCGCGTTCGACTGCTCCACCGACTGCCACGTGCGGTCCGACGTCGCCGAGATGCCCTTGAGCTTGAGACTGAGCTCGTTCGGGTTGTTGCAGTTGCGCAGCGCCTCCTCTTCCGAGATCAGGCCCTCGCGCAGCAGCGCCAGCACGGACTGGTCGAACGTCTGCATGCCGTACTGCGTGACGCCCTCGCCGACGAGCGTGTGCAGCATGGGGATCTTGTCGGGGTCGAGGATGTACTCGCGCACCGTGGGCGTGCTCACCATGACTTCCACCGAGGGCACGCGACCAGCGCCGTCGCGCCGCGGGATGAGCCGCTGCGAGACCACCGCGCGCAGGTTGGCCGCGAGCGACATGCGGATCTCGTCGTGCTGGTGCGGCGGGTAGAACGAGATGATGCGCTGGATGCTCTGCACGACGTCGGTGGTGTGCAGCGTGGACATGACCAGGTGGCCCGTGTCGGCGGCCATGAGCGCCGTGCTCATGGTCTCGAGGTTGCGGATCTCACCCACCAGGATGATGTCGGGATCCTGGCGCAGCACGTAGCGCAGTCCGGCGTGGAACGACTCGGTGTCGAGTCCGACCTCGCGCTGATGGATGAACGAGAGCCGATCGCGGTGAAGGAACTCGATCGGGTCCTCGACCGTGATCACGTTGCGCGTGGTGGTGCGGTTGATCGTGTCGATCATGGCCGCGAGTGTGGTGGACTTGCCCGAGCCGGTGCGCCCGGTGACCAGGATCAGTCCGCGCGGCGAGAATGCCAGCTCGCGCACGGCCGGTGGCAGACCGAGGTCGTCGAGCGTGGGCACCTCGACCGGCACGTGCCGCAGCGCGAGCGCGGGAGTGCCGCGCTGCATGAAGACGTTGGCGCGGAAGCGCGCGAGTCCCGAGACGCCGAACGCGAAGTCGATCTCGTGGTGCGTTGCAAACGCCAGACGCTGCTCCTCGTTGAGCAGCTGCTGCACCACCTCACGCAGTTCCTGCGAGCTGGGGGCGGGTTCGTCGAGCGTGTACAGCACGCCATCGACGCGCACGACCGGCGGCGTGCCGGCCTTGAGGTGCAGGTCGCTCGCTCGCGCGGCGATCATCTTCTCGAGCACGCTGCGGATGTTCATGTCGCCCTCTCGGGGCCGGTGCGTCAGGCCGGCTCGATGAGAAAGAGCTTCTGACCGAACTCCACGGGCTGGGCGTTCTCGACCAGGATCTGCACCACGCGGCCCTTGTGATCGGATTCGATCTCGTTCATCAACTTCATGGCCTCGATGATGCAGACGGTCTGACCCACCTCGACCGAGTCGCCGACCTCGGCGAAGGGGTCGGCGTCCGGCGCGGGAGCACGGTAGAAGGTTCCGACCATCGGCGAGGTGATCGCCTTGAGGTTCGACGCGGGCGCCGCCGCGGAAGCCGCCTCGCTCGGGGCGGCGGGGGCCGCGGCCGGAGCGGGCGCCGGCGCAGCGACAGCGTGCGTGGGCGCTGCCGCCCAGACGCCGCCACCCGACGGGGCCGCGGAGATGCGCACCGCGCGGTCGCCCGAGGACAGCTCGAGTTCGCCGATGCCGGTGCGCTGGACGAGTCGGATGAGCTGACGCAGCTCGCGGATCTCGAACCCACCCGCCGACGCACCACGCTCGTTCTCGGCAGGTGGGAGCGCGTTCTTGACGCGGTCCGCGGCAGCCGCGGGACGCGCGCCCTTGCCGCTACGCGACACGGCGCAGCACCCCGATCAGGCCGCGCAGGGCCAGTCCGTAGCTGTCGGCGCCGAATCCCTGGACCACGCCGAGGGCGACCCCGGACACGAGCGAGCGGTGACGGAAGCTCTCCCGCGTCAACGGATTGGACACGTGCACCTCGATCGTCGGCAGCCCCGCCCCACGGATCGCGTCGCGCAGCGCGACGCTCGTGTGGGTGAGTCCACCCGGGTTGATCAGGACGCCATCACATCGCCCGCGGGCCTGGTAGATCGCGTCGATCAGCACGCCCTCGTGGTCGCTCTGGCGGGACTCGACCTCGCAGTCGAGCTCTCGGGCGAGCGCGTTCAGGGACGTCTCGATGCCTGCCAGGGTGTCGCGGCCGTAGATCTCCGGCTCGCGGCTGCCGAGCGCGTGCAGGTTGGGTCCATGCAGGACGAGGATCCGCATCACCGCTTCGACTCGCCTCTCGGGCCCATCAGGCACGCGCACCCGCGACTTGCAGCGCGGAGCGCACGAGCGGGACATCCAACGTGCGCGGGACCGTAGCAGCGCCCATCTGGGGGGTCAAGACCCAGCGCGCTGCGCCGCGCGCGCGCTTCTTGTCGAGTCGCATGGCCGTGAGCAGCGCCGCGATGCGCACGGGCGGCATGCGCACCGGCAGTCGCAGCAGGTCGAGCAGCGCCTCGAGTCTCACGCGCGACTCGGGCGCCAGTCCCACCACGCGGCTCGAGAGATCGGCGGCGACGCGCATGCCGATCGCGATGGCCTCGCCGTGCAGCAGCGTGCGGTAGCCCAGCGCGTGCTCGAGCGCGTGACCGGCCGTGTGCCCGAAGTTGAGCGCCGTCCGCGGGCCGCCCTCGCGCTCGCGCTCATCCGACGTCACGATGCGCGCCTTCACGCGCACGGCACGCCGCACCGCCTCGGACAGCGCGTCGGCGTCGCCGGCATCGAGCGCCTCGGCCGCGCGCTCGCAGTAGCGGAAGAGCGGCGCATCGCACGCGAAGCCCTTCTTGACCACCTCGGCGAGGCCCGCGCGGCGCTGGCGAGCGGGCAGCGTGCTCAGCGTGGCGCCGTCCACGAGCACACCACGCGGCTGATGGAACGCGCCTGCGAGGTTCTTGCCTTCGGCCAGGTCGATCGCGGTCTTGCCGCCGACGCTCGCATCGACCTGCGCGAGCACCGTGGTGGGCACCGCCACCCACGGCACGCCGCGCAGCCACGAGGCCGCGGCGAAGCCCGCCAGGTCCATCGTCATACCGCCGCCCAGAGCCACCACGGCACCGTCGCGCCCCAGGCCCGCGGCGGCGAAGACGCGCCAGAGCTGCACGAGTCGCGCGGCCGACTTGCTGCGCTCCCCTTCGGGCACGACCGCGAGGTGCGCGCGCACGCCGCCGCGGGAGAGCCCGCGCATCGCCGCGGCGCCATGCAGTCGCGCCACGCGTGCATCGGCCACCACCACCACGTCGCGCGCGCCGGTCACGAGGCGCACGAACGCGCCTGAACGCGCCAAGCCGCCCGTGTCGAAGCGGATGCGGGAACGCGGCGCCTCGCCGGCGAATCGCAGCGTCAGGTCGCGGGGCATCCGCGCACCCTACAGGAGGGGCGTCAGCGCGACGAGTCGGCGCCGCCGCGCAATCGGCGCAACTCGCTCGAGAGCCGGCGGATCTGGTCCTCGATCTCGGCGATGCGCTGCGGCGGAGCCGCGGCGACCGGCCGCACGTCGGCGCGCGGCAGTCCGTCGGGGAACATCCAGCTCGGCACCGGCTCGCTGGACTCTCCGAGCGCGACGCGTCCCTGCTGCTGCAGCTCGTCGCGCACCCACACCAGGTCCACGGTCGTGCCCGGCCGCGTCTGCGCCACCCAGCGCGCGAGCTGCTCGGGGTACTCGACGCGCTCGCCATCGAACGCCACGATCAGATCGCCGCGGCGCAGTCCCAGACGCGCCGCCGGGCCCTCGGGCGCCACGGACTCGACCAGGGCGCCGATCGGGATGCGCGCGCCCGGCTCACTCTCGGAGTCCACGAACGCCGCGCGCGTGGACACGCCGAACAGGCCGTGCCGCGAGCGCCCCTCGCTCTTGAACGCGCGGTACACCGGCAGCACGTCCTCGATCGGGATCACGAAGCTCATGCCGCCCGGGCGGCGCTCGTTGCGGCTGCGGCCCGGCGCCTCGGGCGTGCCGAGTTCGCCCTGCACCAGTCCCACCAGTTCGCCACGCGAGTTGAGTGCGGCGCCGCCGCTGTTGCCCGGGTACACCTCGTTGGTGAGCTGCAGCAGACTCGAGCGCGGCTCGCGGAACCGGTACGCGACCGTGCCCACGGACTGCGTCGGCGCCGCGCGATAGCTCGAGCCCAGCGCGATCGCCCAGTCACCGAGCTGCGGCGGCCGCGAGGCCACGCGCACGGCCGGCAGCTCGAGCCCGCGCACCTCGAGGAGCGCGATGTTGAACACCGGATCGAGCCCGGCGAGCCGCGCCTCGACCTGCAGGCCGTTGTCGGTGCGCACCAGGATCCGTTCGGCGCCCAGCACGACGCTCGCGGTGGTGAGCACTTCGGCGCGCTCGATCGCGACGCCCGTGCCGATGCGGCTGTGCGTGCGCGTCGTGGGCGTGCGACCGGCCTCCTGGGTGGTGACCTGCCGCTGCGCGAACACGGTGACGATGCTGGGCCGCGTGCGGCGCGCGATGCGGTCGACGTCGGACTCGATCGCCGTGAGCGCCCCTTGCGCGTGCACGCCGGGAGCCAGCGTCCCCGCGGTGCTCAGCACGACCGCCAGGGCGGCGAGCCGCGTGCGCAGGACCCGGCCCGCCCCCGTCGGGGACCGGTCGGCTCGCGCCGCGCCACGCTCGCTCCCTGGATGCACGTCGCCCCCTGGCACTAGAACGAGATCACCGCCTGTTCGCCCTGGATCCCCTCGGGCAGCCGCGCGGTGTGCGCACGACCGCGGCGCAGCGTGACCGGATCGAGGATGAACTCCACATCCTCGGCGTGGTCGAACAGGCTGTCCGCGGCGAAGCGGCCCGAGGCATCAGCCTCCGCTGCATCGGCGGCCTGCGGATCGGCGGTCGAGCCGTCGGCCGGCGTCACCGCGACGAGGCGCGGCTGCTCGACCGGGGTCTCGATCGCCAGCGACGGGGCGCCCGGCTGCGGGCCGCGCCACAACAGCACACTCGTGGCCGCGAGCACCGCGAGCCCCGCGGCTGCCGCGAGCGGCTGCCAGCGCGGCCGTGCCGGCATCGGCAGCACGTCGGGCACGCGCTGTCGGCGCTTGCCCTCGGCGAGCGCGCGTTCGGCGAGGTCGCCCGCCATCTCGGGGCGCGGCAGTGCGGCCACGGCCTCGAGCGTGTGCGCGAAGCGGTCGTATGCCGCGCGGCACTCGGCGCAACTCGTGAGATGCGACTCGAGCCAATCGCGCTCACCGCGCGTGATCTCATCGTCCCAGTGGGGTCCGAACAGGTCCCGAGCCTGTGGACAGCTGCTCATGCTTCACCATCCCGTCGTGGTAGCAGTGGTTGGAGTCTGTGCTCGAGCATCGAGCGGGCTCGGTTGATGCGCGAACGCACCGTACCGCCCGGGACGCCGAGCACTTCAGCGATCTCCTCGTAGGACAGCCCTTCGATGTCTCGGAGGACCAGCGCCAGCCGGAACGTCTCCGGCAACGTGGTGATGGCCTTCCCCACCTCGCCCTGGAGCTGCTCGCGTTCGAGCGTCTGCTCCCGGGACTCGGTGCGATCCGCGAGCTGGGGCACGCTGTCGTGATGGACCTCGGTCAGCGCTTCCAGCGAGAACCAGTTGCGACGTCGCACGCGGCGCCGGATCTCGTTCTTGGCGAGGTTGGCGGCGATCGTGAACGCCCATGTCGAGAACTTCGATCCGCGCCGGTAGTTGCGCCGGTGCAGGAACACGCGGACGAAGACCTCCTGCGTCAGGTCGTCCACCGACTCGCTGTCGTTGAGGACCCGCCGGATGAGCCCGCCGATACGGCCCTGGAACCGATGCACGAGTTCGCGGAACGCGCGCTCGTCGTCCTCCGCCACTCGCGCCATGAGATCCTCATCGCTGAGGCTCACGACAGCGGGCAGCTGGGGATCACGATCCGGAGCCATGGGGCGGCCTCACTGCTCGGTCCTACCCCGGTGCGGCCCGGGGGTTCCCGGGGACCAGGGCCGGTGGGTGGGCGCAGTGCGTTGCGGCACAACAGGCTGCGGCCGCCGCATCAGCGGCTCCCCCGCAACTTGTCGCGCACGCGGGCGTTGCGCGCATCCCCGGCCAGGCTGAGCTGGTACTGCTCGCGGGCGCGTTCGGCCTGGCGCAGCGCGGCGAACACGTCGCCCAGGTGCTCGTGGATCACCGGGTCGCCGCCGGTCAGCATCAGGGCGCGCTCGAGCAGCTGCCGCGCCTCCTCCAGCCGGCCGAGCCGGTAGAGCACCCAGCCGAGCGAGTCGAGGTAGGCACCGTTGTCGGGGTCGGCCTCGAGCGCCACGCGGATCAGCGCATGCGCCTCCTCGAGGTCGCGGCCGCGGTCGGCGAGCAGGTAGCCGAGGAAGTTGTTCACCTCCGGCGAGCGCGGTGCCAGCGCCAGGGCATCGCGGCCCGCCGCGACCGCGCCGTCGACGTCGCCACGGCGCTCGAGCAGCGCGCCCAGGTCCAGCATGAGCATGGCGTCCGTCGGGTGCTTCGCGCGCATCGCGCGCAGTTCGCGCTCGGCGTCCGCGCTGCGGCCGGCATCCTCGAGCACGCGCGCGAGCAGCCGCTGGGCGGGCAGCGAGTCCGGTGCAGCGGCGACCGCCTGCTGCGCCAGCTTCACGGCGCCGGCGGCGTCGCCGAATGACGCATGCGCGCGCGCGGCCATGATCAACGCATCGGGCTCGCCGGCGTGGCGGGCGAGCCAGCCGTCGGCGAGCGCGAGCCCCTCCCGGCGCCGGCCGTGGCGCGCCAGGATCTGGAGGCTGCGTGTGACCCAGCGCGCATCGGTCGGATCGGTCTCGCGCATCCGGCGCAACGCGTCCTCGCCCTCGCGCGTCGCGCCGCGGGTGTATGCCAGGTCGGCGAGCACCTGCAGCGCCTCGGGGTCCCGCGGCGCATCGCGCACGACCTCGCGAGCCAGCGCGAGCGATTCCTCGACACGGCCGGCGCGTGCGAGCAGCACCACCACGCGGCGGCGCGTGGGGTCGTCGCCGCCGTGCACGCGCAGGTGCTCGCGGTAGTCCGCGATCGCATCGTCGAACCGCCCGAGGCCCTCGTGGATCCAGGCGCGGAGCACGATGGCGCCGGGGCGGATCGGGTCCAGCGCGAGCGAGCGCGCGAGGAGCGAGTCGGCGAGCGCGAAGCGACCGCTGCGCGCCTCGCTCGTCGCGCGCTGGAACCATGCCTCGGCATCGTCGGGTGCGATGCGCGACAGGGTGACGTAGCCCGCCGCCGCGCGGTCGGCACGATCGAGCGACTCGGCGACGCGGACGAGCGTGCGCAGCATCTCGGGGTCCTCGGGCGCCTGTGTCACGGCGCGTTCGAGTGCGGCGAGGCTCTCCTCCGGGCGGCGCAACTGGAACAGCGCGGCGCCGCGCAGCCAGTGCGCGCGCGCCGACGTGGTGTCGCGCGACAGCACCCGGTCGGCGTACTCGATCGTACGCAGCGGCTGGCCGTCGTGCGTGGCCAGCTCCGCGAGGCGCAGCAGCACGCCGGCGTCCTCGGGCGACTCGGTCAGCGCCCGCGAGTACTCGGCCAGCGCGCCGGAACGGTCCCCTGAGCGTTCGAGCCACCGGCCCGCCAGATAGTGGCGCAGCGCCTCCTCGCGCACGCCTGCCGCTGGCGCCGGCGCGGCGTCACCGGGGCGCGCGTGGAGCGCCGCGAACAGGGCAAGGGCGATCGGGAGCATCCTCATGGGCCCTTCGAGCCTAGCCCGGACCATTCATGAACCGCCAGCGGAGAACGACAGATGCGGCGCGGCCACGAGGCGCACGGACGTGCCGCACCAGAGGCGTGTCGGAAGACACGCCGAGGAGCGCCACGTTCGTGCAACGCTGTGGCCGAGTCGCAGATGGCGTCATCAGGCGGCGGGCTCATGAATGGTCCGGGCTAGCACGCGTGTTCCCGCGCATGTACCATCGTGGATGTCCTCTGGAACCGGAGCCCCCGCACGTGACCTCGGTGCTCGTCGTCGACGACAATGACCTCGCGGCCCGCGCCATCGCTGCGATGGCGCGCACGCACGGGCACACCACCACGATCGCTCACAGCGCCGAGCAGGCGCTCGAACGCTTCGCCGCCGGCGGGTTCGACGTGGTGCTCACCGACGTGCTCATGCGCGGCCTCGATGGTTTCGACCTGCTGAGCCGGCTGCGCGAGCGCGATCCGCTCGTGCCGGTGGTGCTCATGACGGGCGGCGCCAACATCTCCGATGCCATGAACGCCACCACGGCCGGGGCGTTCGACTACATCAGCAAGCCGATCGACACGGAGGAGTTCGGCCCGCTGCTGCAACGGGCGATCGACCATCATCGGCTACTGGTCGATCCCGGCGAGGGGGATGAGCCCGAGGATGTCGGCGAACCCGCGCGGCCCGGTACAGACGGGCTCCGCCGCATCGTGGGTCGCTCGCGCGCGATGCTGCAGACCTTCATGGACGTGAGCCGCTTCGCGAAGGGCGATGCGAGCATGCTGGTACTGGGCGAGAACGGCACGGGCAAGGAACTCGTCGCTCGCATGCTCCACGAGCACAGTCCGCGCCGCGAGCGGCCGTTCGTGGTCTCCAACGTCGCCTCGATCGTGCCCGGACTGGCGGAGAGCGAGCTGTTCGGCCACCAACGCGGCGCCTTCACGGGCGCCTACCAGGACCGCGAGGGCCTGTTCGAGCAGGCCTCGGGAGGCACGCTGTTCCTCGATGAGATCGGCGAACTCGAGCTGCCCGTGCAGGCCAAGTTGCTGCGCGTGCTGCAGGAGCAGCGTGTCAAGCGCGTGGGCGCCAACGAGGAAGTGCCCGTCGACGTGCGGTTGATCTGCGCCACCAACCGCGATCCGCGGCAGTTGATCGCCGAACGCAAGTTCCGCGAGGACCTGTTCTTCCGCATCGCGGTCATCGAGATCACACTGCCCCCGCTGCGCGAGCGGAGCGAGGACATCCCGCGCCTGGCGCGCTACTTCCTGGGACGTTTCGCGCGACGGCTGGGCCGGGAGTCCGCGCCACGCCTCTCCCCGGCCGCGATCACGGCCCTGTGCGAGTATCGCTGGCCCGGCAACGTGCGCGAGCTCGAGAACGTGATGCAGCGCATCGCGCAGACCGATGGCAGCGCCCTCGTGACGCCCGAGATGCTGCGGCTCGGCGGCTCGAGCGCTGAGGGGTCGGCAGCCCCGGCGACCGTGGCGCCCAGCGCACCAGCCGAGCCGGACCTGGACGAGATGCCGACGCTCCGGGAAGTCCGCGACCGCTACGTGCGGCAGATCCTGGATCGCTGTGGGGGCAATCAGAGCCGCGCGGCGCGGATCCTCGGGATCTCCCGCAAGACGCTCCAGCGGTTCGAACGCGGCGAAGTGGGGGCCGAGGAGGCGGCTGGGACATTCTGACCGCTCGGCGGCCGATCTGTCCTCGCGTCCTAAGTCCTTGTCCGAAGCGCCCCGGCTCGCTGGCACCCGGCGGACTTCGCCGGACCATGGGGACATCCTGTCCCGCCCCGCCGGCGGCGGCCCTCCCCCATCCTCCGGCCCAGCCGACCTAAGCCTCTGCCCGACAAGGAATTCCGCCCTGTTCACTCGGTTCGTCGGTCACTGGCATGCAGCGTGCATTGGATTTCATCCGCCGACACGCGGGTCG
>CADEFY010000049.1 GCA_902826705.1 uncultured bacterium | reverse complement strand
GAGCAGCTCTTCCGTCGAGTAGCCGAGCGCGCGGAGCAGCACGGTCGCGTGCAGTCGCCCATACGCGAACAGCTCAGTACGCGCTTCGTGCTGCATGCCCCGGAGTCGGGAGTCGATACGCTCTCGATCCAAGCGCGAATCCACGTGACGGGCTCGGTGCGCATGACCGCCTCGAATCCACCCGAGGGTGAGTTCCAAGTGGCGCTCCTGGCCGATGCCGAGACGAGCCCGATGGCCCAACTTGTCTGGCGCTCGCTGGCCACTTCGGAGTCTCTCGTGCCCGTGGACACCCTCGTCACGCTCGGACTTCGTGTCGTGCCCGGCAAGCCGTTTCGACTGAACACGCGAATGGACACGGGGGCTCAGCTCTCGGGCAGCGGCAGCCGGGACCTGCTCGACCTCTCCCTCGAGAGCCAGCTGACCTTCGATGGTGTTCCCGAAGGGGCGCGGGTCATCAGCTGTCATGGCTTCGGTGGCAGCATCGTGAGCACACGAGTGTCACAGGTCTCTTTGCAGGCGTTCACCGATCGCATCGAACTGGCTTGGTCGGGCGCACAGGCCGGCGAGTCGGTGCGACTCGAGCGCGTCATCGGCGGAAGTGAGTGGAAGGACATCGCCGAGCTGACTGCCGACGGAACCGGTCGGCTCGCGTATGTCGACTCAGCGATCGAGCCCGGCCAGAGCCTGCGCTACCGCCTACGCCGCGCCGATGGATCGACGGAGGCCGAGAGCACGCCGGTGATGGTGCCAGCGCCGAACGCCCTGGCACTCTCCCTTGTCGGTGGCCAGCCTGCGCGCGGTGCGCTCGCGTTCGACGTGCGCGGTGTGCGCGGACGTGAGGCGCGACTCGAGTTGTTCGACGTCGCAGGTCGCCGCCAAGCCATCGCACGAGTGCGCACATCGGGCGACGGCCCGCAGCGCGTGGTGCCCGCCTCGCAGCCGCTGCCGGGCGGGCTCTATGTGGCAAGGCTCACGTGCGATGGCCGGGCGATCGACATGCGCCTTGTCGTGGCGCCCTGACCCCGAGTATCCCCGGCACCCAGGACTCACTCCTTGCGCCGCAGCTCCGTCATCCCGCCCAGGTACGGCTGCAGCGCCTTGGGGATCGCCACGGAGCCATCGGCCCGCTGGTGGTTCTCGAGCAGCGTGGCGAACGTGCGCGGCAGCGCCACGCCGGAGGCGTTCAGCGTGTGCGGGATCTCGAGCTTGGCGCCCGCCTCGCGGCGCCAGCGCAGGTTCATGCGCCGCGCCTGGAAGTCCTCGAAGTTGGAGCATGAGCTGCATTCGAGCCACGTGCCGAGCCCCGGCGCCCACACCTCGAAGTCGTAGCACTTGGCGGCGGCGAAGCTCATGTCGCCGCTGCACAACAGCAGCACGCGGTACGGCAGCTCGAGCGCCTCGAAGATGTCCGCCACGTCGCGCGCCAACTTCTCGTGCTCGTCGTAGCTCGTCTCGGGGGCGACGATCTTGACGAGCTCGACCTTGTCGAACTGGTGCACGCGCACCATGCCGCGCGTGTCGCGGCCCGCGGCGCCGGCCTCGCGGCGATACGAGGCGCAGTACGCCGTGTTGCGGATCGGCAGCGTGCCGGGCTCCAGCACCTCGTCGCGGTACACGTTGGTCACAGGCACTTCGGCGGTCGGGTTGAGGAACCGGTCGTCCTCCCCGATGTGGTACATGTCGCCCTCGAGCTTGGGCAACTGGCCCGTGCCGAACAGGCACGCGCGCCGGATCACGTGCGGCACGGACAGCTCGGTGTAGCCGTGGCGATCGACGTGGAAGTCGAGCATGAACGAGATCAGCGCCCGCTCGAGTCGCGCACCCAGGCCGGTGAAGACCAGGAATCCCGAGCCCGCGATGCGCGGCGCGCGCTCGAAGGCGAACAGGCCGAGGTCCGTGGCCAGGTCCCAGTGCGCCTTGGGCGCGAAGTCGAACTTGGGCGCCTCACCCCACGTGCGCACCGTCTGGTTCTGCGAGGCGTCGCTGCCGGGCGGCACGCTCGGGTGCGGCAGGTTGGGGATCCAGGCCGCGAGTTCGAGGCTCTCCTCCTCGAGCTGACGCAGGTCCGCATCCATCGCCTTCACCTGGTCGCCCAGCGTGCGCATCTCGTCGATCCGTGCCGAGGCATCGGCGCCGGACTTCTTGGCCGCCGCGATCTCCTCGCTGGCGGCATTGCGGCGCGCCTTGAGCTGTTCGGACTCGTGCAGCGTCGACAACCGCCGCTCCTCGATCTGGTAGAAACGGGCGAGGTCGACCTGCGTGCCCTTGAGGGCGATGCCGGCCTCCACCTTGTCACGGTGCGTGCGCAGGAATCTCAGGTCGAGCATGGGCCTTCCGTCACGTCGGGGTCGGGCGCCGAGGGCGCCGCAGGGAGTGGCGATCCGGGCGATGGAACACCAGCGCGCGCGGTGCGCGCAAGCGGGCCGCGCCGATCAGTGGTGCGTGGTGTCGGCGTAGCCGCCGGGCGTACGCGCAAGCTCGCGCGCCCGCGCATAGGCGCGTCGTGCGTCGTCGTCGCGCCCCAGCTTGGAGAGCGCCATCCCGAGCCCGAAGTACGCCGCCGGGTCGCTCGGGTCGGCGAGCGTGGCACTGGCATAGCGCTTGGCCGCGTCCTGGAACTGCTCACGGCGGTACGACGCGTTGCCCGAGTCGATCAGCGCCCGGGCCCGTAGCGTGGGCGGCGCCTCGGGACCGGGATCGGCCGAGCGCGAACAGGCGCCCAGGACCGTCAGCAGCACGAGGCCGACGAGGGGGCGGAGACCGCGCGGGATCCGGAGTCGTCGCATGGGCCGGAGACGGTGGCCGACGCCGCGGGCGGCGTCAACCGCGCGGTTCGTCCTCGCCTAGCTGCGACAGCGCACGCTCCACGAACCGCCGCTCCGCGGCGCCCACCCTCAGCGCGAGCGCTCGCGTGTAGGCCGCGCGCGCCTCGGCGACGCGGCCCGCGCGGCGCAGCAGGCCGGCGCGGGCGACCTCGAGCGGGGCGTAGTGCCGCAGCGCGCGTGTGGCATCGAGCGCCACGAGTGCGGCCAGCCCCGCCTCGGGCCCCTCGGCCATGCCGCGCGCGACGGCGCGATTGACCGCCACGACCGGCGAGTCGCGCATCGCGAGGAGCTGGTCGTACAGCCCCAGCACCGCGCGCCAGTCGGTGCTCGACTCATCGGCCGCCGCGGCGTGACACGAGGCGATCCCCGCCTCCAGGTGCCACGGCGTCATGCGGTCGGTGACCATGGCTGCCTGGAGATGCGCGAACCCGCGCGCGATCCACTGACGATCCCAACGCGTGCGGTCCTGCTCGGCGAGCGTGAGCGGCGTGCCCGCCGCATCGGCGCGCGCGCCGAGCCGGCTGCCGTGGAAGCGCATGAGCGCCAGCAGTGCGTGCACTTCCGGCGCGGCGGTCTCGCGGGACGCCAGCAGCAGTTCGGCGAGCCGCAGGGCCTCGCTGCACAGTTCGCTCCGCACCGGGGCATCCCCCGCGTGCGCCGCGTAGCCCTCGTTGAAGAGCAGCGCCAGCGACTCGAGCACCGTGGACAGGCGCGCGACGCGCTCGGCCGCGAGCGGCAGTTCGCATGGCGCATCGAGCGTGCGCAGCTGCCGCTTGGCGCGAACGAGGCGCTGCGCCACCGCCTCGGGCGCGGAGAGGAGCGCCGCGGCGATCTCGTCGACGCCGAACCCGCAGGCTTCCTTGAGCACGAGCGCCAGCCGCGAGGCGCGTGGCAGCGCGGGATGGGCGCAGAGGAAGAGCAGCGCCAGCTCGTCATCGATCGCCGCCACTTCCGGCAGGCGCGGCGCCGTGAGCGGTTCAGCCGCCGCCGTCGCAGCCGCGTGCCGGGCGCGCACGGCGCCGCGGCGCAGCCGGTCGAGCGCGGCACGCCGTGCCACCGTGAGCAGCCACGCCTCGGGGGCATCGGGCACGCCCTGGCGCGGCCACACGTGCAGCGCGCGCAGCATGGCCTCCTGCACCGATTCCTCCGCCAGGTCGAGCTGCGCCGGTCCCAGCGCGCGCACCAGCACCGCCACGGTGCGCGCGCTGGATCGCCGGAACAGGTCGGCGACGAGCGGGCCGACGTCGCTCACGCGTCGATGGCGCGCAACTCGAGCGTGCCGAACTCCAGATGCGGGTGGTCGGCGAGCTGCTTCACGACCGCCTCGTAGCTGGCCGCCTCGAGCATCCAGAATCCGCCCAGCACCTCCTTGCTCTCGGCGAACGGACCGTCGGTCACCACCATCTCGCCGCTTCCGCCCTTGCGGATGCAGCGGCCCTCGTTCTCCTTGAGCTTGAAGCCGTCCTGCAACATGCCGGCGGCCTGCATGCGCTGCGTCCACTCGATGTAGCGCTGGACGATCGCCTGCATCTGCGCCGGGCTCACCTCCGGCATGGGGCGGTCGAAGGCATTGAGCATGTATCGGGGCATGGCATCCTCCTCGGGTCGTCGGTCGCGGCGCGCAGCGTGCCCGCGCGCTCGTCTGGGTTCAAGACGCGCGAGCAGTGCACGATCCGACACGCGTGCCGCACACACGAACGCCCCGGTGCTCGAGGCGCACCGGGGCGTCGCACAGCCATTCGCCTCGCGGCGACTACTTCTTCTTGGCCTTCTTCGCCTTGGGCGGCGTGCCCGCAGCCTTCTTCTTGGCGCGCGTCGCCTTGGCCCTCGCCTTGCGCTCGGTCACCACGCGGGGCTTCTTGCGGGCGGCCTTCTTCTTGGACGAGCTCTTGGCCGCGGCCTTGGAACTCGCCGCCACGGGCTTGCTCGGCCGCGCGGCGATGATCCCCATGGGGCGGAGCAGCGAGGCGACCTGCACCGAGGGCTGGGCCCCCTGCGCGATCCACCCCTTCACCTTGGACTCGTCGATCTTCATGCTCAGGGGCTTCGCCATGGGATCGTACCAACCGATCATCTCGACGAAGCGGCCGTCACGCTGACGGCGGGAGTCCGCGACCACGATCTTGTAGAAGGGCCGCTTCTTGGCACCGGCCCGCTTCAAACGGATGACGACCGACATCGGGTGGATCCCTCCTCGGAACTGGAGATGGCCGGGGGCAGCCGCCCCGAGCCGTGAGCACTCTACCGCATCCGCCCCCGGAGCCCCGCGAGTCCGCGCGGGCCCTTCTTGAGGGCCTTCATCATCACCTTGGCCTGATCGAACTGCCGCAGCAGCTGGTTGACTTCGGTCACCGTGGTCCCACTGCCCGCGGCGATGCGCTTGCGCCGGCTGCCGTCGAGCACCTTGGGCACCCGCCGCTCCTTGGGCGTCATGCTGAGCAGGATCGCCTCGAAGCGCTTGAACGTGTCCTTGCTCGAACCGACCTGCTCGAGCGCCTGCTTGGGCACGCCCGGTAGCATCTTCATGATGTCCTCGAGCGGCCCCAGCTTGCGGACCCCCCGGATCTGAGCGAGGAAGTCGTCGAGCGTGAACTCCGACTTCTTCATGCGCTCGGCGAGTGCCGCGGCCTCGTCGGCCGAGACCGCCTGCTGCGCGCGCTCGACCAGCCCGACCACGTCCCCCATCCCGAGGATGCGCCCGGCGAGCCGCCGCGCGTCGAAGGCCTCGAGTCCGTCCAGCCGCTCGCCCACCCCGAGGAAAAGGATGGGCTTGCCCGTCACCTGCCGAAGGCTCAGCGCGGCGCCGCCGCGTGCGTCCCCGTCCATCTTGCTCAACACCAGGCCGTCCATCCCGATGCGCTCGGCGAACACCTGGCCGACGCGCACCGACTCCTGCCCGATCATGCCGTCGACCACCAGGACCACCTGGTGCGCGCGCACGATGCGCTTGAGGTCGGCGAGCTCGGTCATGAGCGCGTCGTCGATCTGCAGCCGGCCCGCCGTGTCGAGGATCAGGAAGTCCGCGCCCCGCACCCGGGCCTGCTCCAGCGCGCCGGCTGCGATGTCCCGCGCCGACGTGCCGGTCTCCGCACGCCAGAAGAGCGCCTCAGCCGAAGTCGCGACGCGTTCCAGCTGGTCGATGGCCGCCGGTCGGTGGACGTCGGCGCTCACGAGGAGCGTGCGCTTGGAGCGTTGCTTCAGCCAGCGCGCGAGCTTCCCCGCGAACGTGGTCTTGCCCGAGCCCTGGAGGCCGGCGAGCAGGACCACTGTCGGCACGAAGGGTGACCCGGCGAGTGTGACCGGGGCATCGCCGAGCAGCGCGACCAGCTCGTCATGGACGATGCCGACCACCTGCTGGCCGGGCTGGAGGCTCTTGAGCACCTCCTCGCCGACCGCCCGCTGTTCGACGCGGGCCACGAACTCCTTCGCCACCGACACCGGGACGTCCGCCTCGAGCAGCGCCCGCCGCACCTCCCGCAGGCTCTCCCGGATGTTGTCCGGCGTGAGCCGGCCCTGCCCCGAGAGTCGACGGAGGATGCCCTGGAAACGGTCTGCGAGTGCTTCGAACAAGGGGTCCCTTCGGTTGTGCGAGCCGGGGAAACTAGCACAGGCCCGCAACGGCATGCCAACGCGACGGTTGCCTGCTCCGGTGCTGCGCGGGGGTCAGTCTCCGACGGCGATGAACCCCGCCCAGCGCGAGGGGTGCTCGTCGGCGCGGGCCGCCCGCAGCGCGGCCAGTCGCGACCGCGCGGCGGCGCGCACCGCTTCCGCGGCCGCCGGCGCCGCGCCGCGCGCCTGGTAGTAGGCCTCCATCCAGTCGCGGGCGTCGGTGTCGCGCACGGGCCACAGGCTCATCACGAGGCTGCCGGCGCCGGCCATCCGGAACGCCCGCTGCAGGCCGAACACGCCTTCTCCCACCGCGATGTCGCCCGTGCCGGTGTCGCATCCGGACAGCACCACCTCGCGCACGGACGCGAGGTCGAGCGCCGCGATCTCCTCGCTGGTCAGGATGCCGTCCTCCGACCCCGCCGCCGCGCCGGCGCGCTGATTGGCGCCCGCGAGCGCCAGCCCCGCCAGCCGCAGCGGATGCTCGAGCGCGACCCCCACACGCTCCGGCAGGTAGACGTCGCGGCGGACGGCGCTCGGCATGCGCTTCGCGGCGGCACGCGAGCGCTGCGCGGGCACCCAGCGCCCGACCCCGCGTGACCCCGATGCGGCACCGCACGCCTCGCCCAGGAAGAACGCGTGGGTCGCCAGATGCAGCACCGATGCGCTGCCGGCCTCGCGCTTGAGCGCGGCCTCGCTCGCCGCCGCACCGGTCAGCGAACGCGGCCGCAGTCCGCGCCGGGAGAGCCGGACCACGATGCTCTCCGCTTCGGCGCGCGCGCCCGGCAGGGGCTCGAAGCGCACTTCGGCGAATCGGGCACAGCCCGCGGCGGCGCCGCGGAAGGTCGCAGCGGCGAGCGCCTCGCCCCCGGCATGCTCGAAGTCGGGAGCGCCGATCACGAGCGGGGCGGCGCCGGCGGGTGCTGCCGAAGGCTCCATGAGCAGGTCGCGCTCGGCCGAGAGCCGGGCCAGCGCGGGGCCGGATTCGATGAGCCAGCCGCCGCCGCGGGCGGGGAGCGCGGCCAGATCGACCAGGTGCAGTGCCCCCTCGGGCACGATCACCACGCGCGCCGCGCCCGCCAGCGCGGGCAGGAGCGGGTCCCACACGCGGCGACGCAGCGAGTCGCCCACGGCACGCGCGGCGCGGAGGGTGCCGCCCGGCTGGGCGGCCCGGCGCCAGCGCAGCACGAGCGCCTCGATCGCGGCCGCATCGCCCAGCGCCTGCACCACCACGTCGCCGGTGGGGCGCGCGACGAACGCGAGCATCCGGCGTCGCTCGGGTTCGCCGTGACCCAGCGAGCGGTACAGAGCGAAACTGACGAGCGCCTCGTCGCGCGCGAGGGCTGCGAGGAGCGCGCTCGTGCTGCACTCGATGGCTGGTGCGAAGCCCGCGGCGAGGTCGGCCAGCCGCAGCTCCCCACGCTGCACGGCCATGCGCGAGACGCGCAGCGCCGAGTCGCTCGGCAGCGCCGCACTCGCCACGCGCACCATCGAGCGGGCGTACTCGGCGCGCGCCGCCGAGAGCGAGTCGAGCGCGGCAGCGGCGGCCGGCGATGCGGCCTGCCGCAGCTCTCGCGATCGCGCGCTCATGGCCTCGAGCAGCAAGCCGCGCGACGAGGACACGGCGGTGAGCGCGTGCGCGCGCTGGGCAGCGTCGAGGCGGCCGTCGGCCGCCATCGCGAGGAGCGCGTCGAGTCCCGCGCCGTCGCGTCGCGAGACGAACAGCGCTTCGCGCTCGGAGAACCCGCGGGCCATCGCCAGCAGGTCCGCACGGCGCTGGGCCGCCACGGCCAGCGCGGCGGCCGGGGCACGCGCATCGTGCACCGCCGCCAGCGCGCGCGCGTGGGCCTCGCGCATGCGCGTGACGGCGGGGTGCGCCGCGCCATAGCGCGCGGATGCGGCGTCCAGTGCCTCGCCCAGCTCGCGCACCACCTCGCCCGCGCGACCGGCGTCGATCAGGCACTCGGCATGGAATCGCGCCGCCTCGGCCTGGTAGGCATCGAGCGGTTCGTGCGCCGTGCGGCCCAGCATGCGTGCGCGTTGCGCCCAGGCGATCGCGGCGGCGGTGTCCCCGGCGGCGCGCACGGCACTGGCGCGCGCCAGCACGCCATAGGAGGTGAGTGTGCTGTCGACACCGGGGAGCGCGAATGCGGAGTCGAGCGCGGCGTTGGCCGCCTCGGGCTCGCCGAGCGCCGCCAGCGCACGACCGAGCTGCACGTAGGCCTGCGCGAGCCGCGGATCCGTGTTCGCCATGCGTCCGCGCTGCAGCTGCACCGCCGCACGAGCAGCCTCGAGCGCCCCCTCGAAGTCGCCCACGTCGTTGCGCAGCTCCGCGATGCCGCTGTGCGCACGCGAGAGCGCCAGCGTGTCGACGCGCGGCTGGCCCAGCGTGAGCGCGAGCGACTCCTCATAGTGGCGCCGAGCGCCGGGCAGGTCACCGTCGTTGAGCGCCAGCACGGCGAGGGACCGTGCGTAGCGCGGCAGGTCGGGATGCGCCTCGCCGAACGCACGCCGGATCACCGTCACGGCACGCTCACCCTCCACGCGGGCGCGCGAGACCTCGCCATTGTTGAGGAGCTGACCCGCGAACTGGTAGCGGGCGATGGCCGTGCCCAGGTCCGAGGGACCGTACAGCGCCTCCTGGATGCGCAGCGCCCGCTCGATGTAGGGCATGCCCGAGGCCCGGCCTCGCTGCTGACGCGCGGTCGCGATGCCGAACAACGTCGCGGCGACGTCACTGTGGACGACGCCGAGGCGGCGCTCCTGGAGCGCGAGCGTGAGGTGCAGCAGGGAGTCGGCGACATCGAAGTGCGTGCTCAGGCGATGCCATTCGGCCTCGACGTAGAGCGCCCGAGCGAGGAAGAGCGAATCCTGCCCGGGGCTGCGGCGCGCCACCCGCACGGCTCGGGCGAGGTCCGCTTCGAGCGCGGGGGCCGACTCCTGCCGATGCAGACCGAGCATGACGTGGTCGAGCAGCAGGCAGGCCATCGTGACCGAATCCACTCCCGCGCGGCCCGACCAGCGATCGCGCAGCGCCTTCGCGGTGTCCGCCGCCGCGAGGAACTGCCGCTTGCGCAACAGCGTGCGGAACGGCTCGCGCGCGCGCGGCGGCCGGTCGCAGGAGTCGGGGGCCCAACTCCCCGCGGTCTGCGCGGCGTCGGCGCCCGCGGCGGGCCACGCGCAGGCGGTCGAGCACACGCACACGAGCAGCAGTCGCTGGAGCAGCGTGCGGATCATCTCGGCTCTCCGGAGCGTCCTTCATCGGGTCGTGGACTCCCCATGATGACGAGTCGTGCGACCCTGCCGCAAGCGATCCAGAGCAACGCGGGACCGGAGAGCCGAGACCAGCCCGGAAGAGGGACGAACCGCGGAACGAAGTCGCCGCGCTACGGGTTGGTCAGCGACAGGCGGCGCACCCACACGTCCGGCTCGCCGCGGGCGATCAGGTCGCGCGCGAGCCGGGCCAACCGGCTCTCGCCCACCGCCACCGGAGCCGGCGCCAGGCCGCCGATGCCACGCAGTGCCGCGATCGTCTCGTCGCCGACCGGCGCGTAGGCGATCTGGCGCGAGGTCGAGGCCGGCGCCAGCGCCGCGACGCGCGACTCGAGTGCGGCGACCGGCCGGCGCGAGGCGACGACCAGCACCTCCTCGCGGCCGCCGGAGCTGGTCACGACCCAGTCGAACGCCTGCCCTGCGAACGCGCCCGGCAGCCGGTGCTCGCCCGCGGGGACCGGGTTGGCGAGGTCGCCGCCCGGCACGGGGAAGAGCGCGAACGTCTCGCCGCGGGCATCCTCGTCGAGCACGTACACGTGCAGCGGCTCGCTGCCCGCGAACTCGAGATGCAGCTGATCGCCGGGCGCCACGGCGCCCTGGTCGGCGAGCGGGACGCGGCGTCCATCGCGCACGCGCCACAGCACCGCCTCGGCCGCGACTGCACGCACGGGCGGGGCCGCGCGCTCGGGCGTGGATCCCGCGGGCTGCGGTGCGGCGCCGGTCGCGGGTGGCGTCCCGAGCGCGGTCGTGGCGGGCGCCGGCTCGGTGGCGCCGGGGGGTTCGGACGCGCCACCGCGCGATGGCGGTTGCGACCGCCACACGGCGAACGCGACGACGATCGCCGCAGCCGCGGCGATCCAGCCCCACGCGGGGCGTGTCGCACCTGCCGCCCGTGCGGGCTCGCGGAGCGCGGCCTGCGCCGTGGCGAGCGTGGGCGCGAGCAGCGCCTGCTCGAGCTCGCCCGCTGTGGCGAAGCGCTGCGTCGGATCGGTCGCCAGCGCGCGTTCCACGGCCGCGACGAAGTGCGCCGGCAGATCGGGCCGCAGGGCGCGCAACGAGCGGCGCTCGCCGCGCGCGGACTTCTCGCGCAGCTCCGACAACGTGGCCGCCTCCAGCGGATGCTCGCCCGTGGCGAGTCGGAAGAGCAGGGCGCCGAGCGCATAGAGATCGCTCGAGGGCGTGGGCGCGCCACCCGCGAGCACCTCGGGAGCGAGCGTGAGCGGCGAGCCGGTGAGCCGCGACGGTTCCGCGCCGGCGCGCGCCGCGCTGCCGAAGTCCATGAGCACGATGCGCCCGCCGTCCTCGCGCATGACGTTGGCGGCCTTGAGATCGCCGTGCACGAGCCCCTGCGCGTGCACCGCCGCGAGCGCGCGCACGAGGTCGAGCCCGATCAGCGTGGCCTCCTCGGCACTCCGCCGGCCGCGCACGGACAGCACCTGCTCGAGCGTCTCGCCGTGCAACAGCTCGGCCCAGAACCCGGCGCGGCCGTCGTGCACGTCGGCCCCGTGCACGGCGAGCACATGACGGTGCCGCACCTGCGCGAGCCGACGCGCCTCCTCGAGCGCGCGCCGTGAGCCCACTTCGTCCCCGTCGTCCGCCCGCAGCTTGAGTGCGACTTCGCGTTCGAGCGAGGGCTCGAACGCGCGGAAGACCTCGCCGAACGACCCCTCCCCCAGCTTCTCGCGCACCTCGAGGTCGCCCCAGAGGAAGAGCGGCGCCTCGCCCGCCCCGACCGCCTCCTCGGGCGCGACCACGCCCAGCGCGCGCCAGGCCGACGCGATGCGCGCCACACGCGCGAGCCCGGCCGAGGCCCGCGCGTCGGACGCCAGCGCGGAGCCCCCCTCGCCGTCGGCGATGAGCGCGGCGGAGTCGGTGAGTCGCTGTCGAGCGTCGCGGTCCATGCGGGGTCTCCTGGGGAGGTGGGGCCGGGGGCGGTGGTGGGGGTTCCCTGCTCCCCAAACGCCGCCGCCCCCCGCAATTGCACGGTTGTGCGCGGAAGATCTCAGGTGGCCTCATCCAGTGCCGTAAGTCGTTGTCACTGCGTGGGGCACAACGCCGCAAGTCCTTGTCCTGCCACCCACCCGAGATCTTCCGAGCACTCTATTCGCGATGCCGGTCCATGGCCTCGGCGAGGTCCACCAGCGCCCGCGCCACCAGCATCCGCGCCGCGTTCGCCGTCGTCCGGCCCATCGCGTCCGCCACCTGCTGGTACGCGTAGCCGAACTCCAGGCGCATGATCACGGCCTCCTGCTGGGCTGGGGTGAGCGAGGCGAGGGCGGCCTCGTAGGTCTCCATCAGGTCGCGGCCGACCTGCTGCTCGAGCAGCGAGGGCGCGTCCTCCGCGAACTCCTGGTCGCCGATCGGCTCCGCGGGGCGGCGGCGCGCGCGGCGCACCTCGTCGCGCACCGCGTTGAGCAGGATGCGCCGCAGATACGCGAGGAACGCGCCCTCGCGCCGTGCCTCGAACGTGTCCACGCGGTCGAGCGCGCGCAGCAGCGTGGTCTGCACGAGGTCGTCGGTGTCGGCGAGGCCTCGCGCGTGGCCGGGTAGGCGGCCGTGGCCCCAGCGGCGCAGCATCGGCAGGAAGCGCTGGACGAGCGCCTCGCGCGCCGCCTCGTCGCCGCCGCGCACGCGCTCGAGCAGCACCGCGGTGGCGTCGAGCGGGGCGTCGGCGGGCGGCTGGTCCATGGGCGGGCTCGCGGCTCGCTCAGGCGCCGATGGCGGCGCGCAGTCCCGCCAGCGCGGCGCGCGGATCGGCGGCGCGGAACACGGCGTGGCCGGCCACGAACACATCGGCGCCGGCGGCGCGGGCGAGACGCGCGGTCTCGGGCCCGATGCCGCCGTCGACCTGGATCGCGAAGTCGAGGGTGCGCCGCGCCCGCTCGGCTGCCGCCGCACGCACCTTGTCGAGCATGTCGGGCATGAACGCCTGGCCGCCGAATCCGGGCTCCACGGTCATCACGAGCAGCAAGTCGAGGTCAGGCAGGTAGGGCGCGACGGCATCGAAGGGCGTGGCGGGTTTGATCGCGAGCCCGGCCCGCGCGCCGGACTCGCGGATCTGGCGCAGCACCTCGCGCGTCTGCGGCGCGGCCTCGAGATGGAACGTGATGCGGTCGGCGCCCGCGGCGCGGAAGCCGTCCACCATGAGCCACGGCCGCTCCACCATGAGGTGCACATCGAGCGTGGCAGTGGTGAGCGCGTCGGCGGCCTTCACCACGAGCGGGCCGAACGTGAGGTTGGGCACGAAGTGGTGATCCATCACATCACAGTGCAGCCAGTCGCGACCGGGTTCGAGGATCGCGAGTGCGTCGGCGAGGCGCGCGAAGTCGGCCGACAGCAGACTGGGCGCGGCGATGGGAGTCGTGGGGCTCACGGCGCCATGGTAGGCGATGCAGCGGCGCCTTCGCGAACGCGCGTCAGCGCCAGTCGCCGGCCGCCACGAACCCCGCCCAGTGGAACGGATGCGTGCTCATGCCCGCGCGGCGGCGGCGTGCGAGTTCGTCACGGTCCGCGCCATTGACGGCGGCCACCGTGTCCTGGCGCTCGCGCAGCCGGCGACGGTACAGCGCCGTCATCCAGCGGGTCGCCGACTCGTCCTCCACGGCCCACAGACTCGAGATCAGCGTGTGCGCGCCGGCCGTGTGCAGCGCACGCCGCAGTCCGGTCACGCCCTCGCCGGTGTGGACCGCACCGACGCCGGTCTCGCAGGCCGAGAGCACCACCCACTCGACACCCGAGAGATCGAGCGCGGCCAGCTCTTCCGCGGTCAGGATGCCGTCCTCGCCGTCTGCGCCGCTGCCCGCACGACGATTCGCGCCCGCGAGCGCGAGCCCCGAGAGGCGCAGCGG
>CADEFY010000048.1 GCA_902826705.1 uncultured bacterium | reverse complement strand
GGGCTGCGCAACCCGTTCCGTGCCGCGCTGCGCCCCGGCACCGGAGCGCTGTCCGCGGCCGGGGGAGACCCGGGCACCCTGTTCGTGGGCGACGTGGGGTGGCAGACGTGGGAGGACCTGCACGTGATCGCGGCGCCCGGTGTGCATGCGGGCTGGCCGTGCCACGAGGGACCTGCGGGCAACATGGCCTACGGCCTCGCGACGCCCGCGCAGCATGGCTGCGGCACGCTCGGCACTCCGGATCACGCGGCGCTGCCCTCGGCGCCGGCGATGACGCTGCATCACACGGCGGCCTCGCTGAGCCAGCCGCCCGGCGTGACGGCCAACTCGATCATCGCGGGTGAGTTCTATCGCGGCGACCGCTACCCGAGCGCCTACTGGGGCGCGCTCTTCATGAGCGACTTCGGGCAGGGCTGGATCCGCGTCGCCACGTTCGATGCCGCCCACGCGGTGACGCACTGGCAGCCGTTCGCCGAGGGCGCCGGCGGCGCGGTGGACTTCGCCACGCATCCGGTGACGCGCGACCTGCACTACCTGGCGATCTTCTCCGGCGAGCTGGTGCGACTGCGCTACACGGGCCCGCAGCCCAACCGCGCCCCGATCGCCGTCGCCAGTGCGGCGCCGCGTGTGGGGGTGCGGCCGGTGACGCTCGCGTTCTCGAGCGCGGGATCGAGCGATCCGGATATGGATCCGATCACGGCGAGTTGGTCGTTCGGCGATGGCACGGGCGCAAGCGGGGAGACGGCCTCGCATCTCTACGCGTACGCGGGGCGGCGTGAGGTGGTGCTCACGTCGGACGACGGCCAGGGCGGGGTCGGCCGTGACACGGCGGTGGTGATCGTCACCGCGAACGGTGCATTCCCCACCACGCCCGTGCGCGACGCGTTCACCCGCGCCGATGGAGCGCTCGCGGGATCGTGGATCGGCGCGACCGACGGACTGGCCGTCGCCGGTGGGGCGGCGGCTTGGGCCGGCGGGATACCGCTCGCGCTCTGGCCCGAGGTGTTCGGCGCTGAGCAGGAGGCGTTCGCGCGGCTCCCGGTCGCAAGCGGCGCGGTCACGCTGGTGCTCAAGGCGCAGGCCGCCGACACGAGTGCTGCGCGACTCGAGGTGCGATGGGACGCCGCCGCGCAGCGGCTCGCCGTGCGCTCACGCGAGGCGGGCGCGCCGTGGGTGGAACACGGCGCGCGCACCGGAGTGGTGCTCGCCGCGGGCGACACGCTCGGCGCGCGCGCGTACTCCAACGGCATCGTGGTGGTGCATCGCGGGCAGGCCGGCATCGACACCGTGGATGCCAGTGCGTGGCCGCATGCCGGCCTCGGCGGCCGTGCGGGCTTCGCGCTCGCGGGCAGCGGCGCCGCACGGCTCGACGACTGGGGCGGCGGCGATGCGGGGATCGATCCCGATGGGCCGCCGCTCGTCACGATCACCAGCCCCGCGGATTCGAGCTTCTTCGTGGTGGGTGACACGCTGCGCCTGCGTGGCACGGCGAGCGACGTGGAGTCCCCGCCGGAGGCGCTGGCCTGGCGGTGGTCCGTGGACCTGCGCCACAACAACCACACGCATCCGCAGATCGCGACGACCACGGCCACCACGCTCGACCTGGTCGCCGAGGATCATGACGACGGCACCGGCGTCTGGTACGTGATGCGGCTGGCGGTGACCGATCCCGAGCAGCACACCACCACGCGCACGATCCACGTGTTCCCCGAAGTGGACCTGTCGCCGGACGGGCTCGCCGTGGCGCCCGAGACGCTGGGGACGAGCGGACAGGCCGTGGCGACGTTCTGGCTGCACAACCGCGGCCGCGAGCCCGCCCCGCGCACGCGCTGGCGGCTCACGCAGAGCGCCACCACGTTGGCCGAGGGCGACACCGCCGTGGCGGGGCTCGACAGTGTGCGCGTCACCGCGCGCTTCGCCACGTCGTTCGCACCCGGCACGGTCACGCTGCGGGTGCGCGTCGACACGCTGCAGCAGGTGGTCGAGACGGATGAACTCCAGCAGGTGGTGCTGCGCGTGATGCCGGTGGTGCCCGGCGCCACCCGCGACGTGCTCCCGCCGCGATTCGCCGAGCCGCCGGTGGCGACACCCGCCGCGAACACGGCGCACGTGCGATGGCGCACCGACGAGCCGGTGCGCGGCGTGGTGCGCTACGGGCTCACGCCGCAGCTCGGCGATTCGCTCGGGCCCTCGGATCTGGGGCAGGACGCGATCCAGGTGGTCTCGGGCCTGCCGCTCGGCACGCACGTCTACTTCCGCGTCGTCGTGCGCGACACGGTGGGCCTCGTCGCCGTGGCGGCGCTCGATTCGTTCACGACGCAGTCCAGCGTCGTCGGCGCCGAGCCAGCGCTGCCTGCGCGCCTCGCGCTGTCGCTCGCACATCCCAACCCGTCGCGAGGCGCTGTTGCGTTCACGCTCGACCTGCCGCGCGCCGGCCCCGTGTCGGTCCGCATCATGGATGTGGCGGGCCGCGAGCTGTGGCAGGAGTCGCAGTCGCGCGCGGCCGGCCGTCACACGCTTCTCTGGCCGGGCAGCGCGCCCGCGGGGCTCTACCTGGCGCGCGTGCAGGCGGGCGGCAGCACGATGACGCGCCGCGTCGTGCGGGTGCGGTGATCGCGCCCGCGTGCGCTAGTCTCCCTCGTCATGCCCGCCGATCCCGAGCAGCGCCCCGAGAGCGAGGACGTGCCGCGTCGATTCCGACCGTGGACGGTGGCGGCGGTCGCCCTGGCCGGCCTCGCGGTGGCGTTCGCCCCGCTGCCGCTCGACCGCGAGGCGCATCGCACGCTGGTCGTGCTCGTCGCCGTGGCCGGGCTGTGGCTCACCGAGGCGGTGCCGGTCGCCGCGGCCGCGCTGCTCGCGCCGCTGCTCGGAGTGCTGCTCGGCGTCACCGACGCCAAGGGGGCGTTCGCGGGCTTCGGCGATCCGATCGTCTTCCTGTTCATGGGCACGTTCCTGCTCACGGAGGCGGCCGCGATCCACGGCATGAACGCGCGTCTCGCGCGCGCCGTGCTCGGTTCGCGCTGGGTGAGTGCGGGGCCGAGCCGCCTGCTCTGGGCCATGGGGCTGCTGGGTTGTGCGATCAGCGCGTTCATGAACAACACCGCCACCACGGCCCTGCTGCTGCCGCTCGCGCTCACCGCCGAGCGCTTCGGCGCTCCGCGACTGCTCACCGGCGTGCTGCTCATGACGAGCTGGGCGCCGAGCCTGGGCGGCATCGCGACGCCCGTCGGCACGGCGCCCAACCTGATCGGCCTGCGCCTGCTCGAGGAGGCCACGGGTGCGCGGCCCAGCTTCGCGCAGTGGACGCTGTTGTTCGCGCCGCTCGCGGTGGTCGCCACGGCGATCAGCGCACTGTGGCTGCGCGCGCGCGTGGGGCGTGAGGGCTCCTCGCCAGTGAGCGCGGCGGTTCCCGAACGCGCCAGCGCCGCCGGCCGCACGCCGTGGTCGCACGCCGAGCGCACGCTGCTGCCGTTGTTCGTGTTGGTGATCGTGTGCTGGATCACGCCCGGGATCCTGGCCGCCACGCCGCTCCACGACATGCCGTGGGTCCGGTTGTGGCGCGAGCGTGTGCCCGAGGCCGTCGTGCCGCTGGCGGGCGGACTGCTGCTGTTCGTGCTGCCCGTGGCGCGTGGCGGCGGCGCGCGGATCCTGGACGCGCAGGTGTTCCGCCGGCTCGACTGGAGCACGCTGCTGTTGTTCGGCGGCGGCCTGTCCCTGGGCGCGATGATGTTCGAGTCGGGACTCGCGCGCACGCTCGGCGAGTGGCTCTTCCGCACGCTGCCGGTGCCGGGGGAGTTCGGCGTGGTGCTCGCCGCCACGGTGATGGCCGTGGTGATCTCGGAGCTCACGAGCAACACCGCGAGCGCCGCCCTCGTGGTGCCGGTGGTGCTGGCGCTGGCGCAGGCGGCGGGCGTCGATCCGGTCAAGCCGGCGCTGGCGGCCACGGTGGCGTGCTCGTTCGGCTTCATGCTGCCCGTCTCGACACCGCCCAATGCACTGGTCTACGCGACGGGCCGGGTGAGCATGCGACAGATGGTCGCGCATGGACTGCTGCTCGATGTCGTCGGCATCGTGCTGGTGTCGGCCTGGGTGACACTTCTGGGCTGAACCGGCCGGGGGCGACGCGCCCCGGAGCCGCCGCGTCGCGCGCGCGCGCCGATGGGCGAGTGGGGCGATCGACCCGCCGATCGGCCGGCAACCCCACCCGGCCCGGGCGGTTGCCCGGCGGCCCTGCCGGCTGACTCGTAACCGCATGCCCCGGCGATGCCTGGATCGGCCGGATCTGGCCCGGCTCGTGCAAGAGTCTCCGGTTGACCCGGGCGCCCCTCTCCCCCCACCTTCGTCCGCGTCGAACCGCTCACATCCTTGGCCGACATCCCGGAGGTCGACCGTTGCGCCTTGCCCGCTCGTCCCGCGTGCTCGGCAGCGCGTGGCTGGCGCTGTCGCTGTTCCTGTCGATGCCCCGCAGCAGTGCGGCGATCGCACTGCCCGCCGGCTTCATCGCGGAGAACGCCACGCCCGCGGCCACCTGGGACACGCCCATCGCCGTCGCGTTCCTGCCCGACGGCCGCTACCTGGTGGCGGAGAAGCGCGGCGTGGTCTGGATGGTCACCAACGGCGTCAAGGCCACGACGCCGCTCTGGGACCGTCAGAGCGAGGTGCTCGACGTCAATGACCGCGGCCTGCTCGACATCGCCGTGCATCCGGACTACTTCCAGAACCACTACGTCTACTTCCTCTACACGGTCGACCCCGACTCCAACGGCGTCGACAACAACGACGAGGCGTTCGGCCGCCTGACGCGCTACCAGGTGAGCTTCGCCGACAGCACCACGCTGGATCCCTCCTCGCGCGCGATCCTGTTCGGCACCCAATGGGCCAACGGCCCGCTGTCGGCCTCGCCGTCGCACACGGTGGGCACGGTGCGGTTCGGCAACGACAAGTCGCTGCTCGTGAGCAACGGTGACGGCGCCAACTTCGATCAGGTCGATGCGGGCGGTCTCGACCCCAACGGGTTCCTGCCGGGGCGCACCGCCGCAGGCGAGAACATCGGCGCGTACCGTTCGCAGTACATCCACTCGCTGGCCGGCAAGATCCTGCGGCTCGACCCGCTCACCGGACTCGGGCTGCCGAGCAATCCGTACTACGACGGCAACGGCGCCAGCGTTCGTTCGCGCGTGTGGGCCTATGGGGTGCGCAACTCGTTCCGATTCACGGTGCGCCCGGGCACGGGGCACCCGGACCCCGCCATGGGCAAGCCGGGGCACATCCACGTGGGCGAGGTGAGCTGGTACGAGCGCGAGGAGTTCAACGTCTCGCGCGTGGGCGGCGAGAACTTCGGCTGGCCGTGCTACGAGGGTGGCGTCACCACCACGCAGTACCGCGACCTGCCGCAGAACCAGCGCCGCCTCTGCGACTCGCTCGGCACCGGCACCAACCCGGCCAGCGTGTTCACGTTCCCGCTCATGACGTTCCACCACAGTGCGCCGAGCCTCTCGAACCCCGTGGGCACGATCGGCAACGCCTCGGTGGGCGGGCCGTTCTACACCGGCACGCAGTACCCGGCGATCTACCAGGGCCGCAACTTCATCGCCGACTTCGGGCAGGGCTGGATCAAGGCCGTGAGCGTCGACACCAACGGGGTCTTCAACGACCTGCTCGACTTCGCCACGGCCGCCGACGGGCCCGTGGACCTCGAGACCCACCCGGTCACTGGCGACCTCTTCTACGTCTCGATCTACACCGGCGAGATCCGGCGCATCCGGTTCGCGGGCGGCGGGGGCGGCAACGTGGCGCCGATCGCGCGCGCTTCGGCCACGCCCAACATCGGCGTGGCGCCGTTGTCGGTGACGTTCTCGAGTGCGGGCACGACCGACCTCAACGGCGACACGCTCAGCTACAGCTGGGACTTCGGCGACGGCAACGGCGCGCCCACGCCGAACGCCTCGCACGTCTACACCGTTCCCGGCGACTACATGGTGCGACTCATGGTCGACGACCAGCATGGCGGCATCGGCATGGACAGCGTGCTCGTGTCCGTGGCCTCGGTCTCGCAGTTCCCCACCTCCGGTGTGCTCGACGACTTCGAGCGCCCGAGCGGCGCACTGGGCGGCGCCTGGGTGGGCGACGTCACGGGGCTGCAGATCGTGGCTGGCCAGCTCACGCAGATCTCGCTCACCTCCTCTGCGGTGCTGAGTTCACCGATCCTGGGCGGCGACCAGGAGGCGTGGATCGACCTGGCGCAGGTCACCCCGAGCGCGCCCGAGCACAACCTCATGCTCAAGGTGCAGGGGCTCACGTGGGACACCGGCCACATCGAGGTGCGCTACGATGGGCAGGCGGGCAACGTGAAGGTGAGCACCTACTCGCCCACTCAGGGCTGGGTGCTGCGTGGCGGCCCGTTCAACACGACCCTGCAGAACGGCGACGTGTTCGGCGCGCGCGCGCTGGCCAACGGGCTGGTCGTGGTGTTCCGCAACGGCGTGGCGATCGGCTCCTGCAGCGTGAGCGGCTGGACGTTCTCGGGCCAGGGCGGCCGCGTGGGCCTGACGCTCACGAGCGCATCCGCCACACGCATCGAGTCCTACGGCGGCGGCGCCTACAACCCGGTGGTGAACACCGCGCCGACGGCCTCGATCCTCATGCCGGACACCAGTTGGGTGGTGGCCGGGGACTCGCTCACGCTCACCTGCAGCGCGAGCGACGCGCAGCAGTCCGCGGCTTCGCTCGGCTACCGCTGGGACATCGACCTGCACCACAACAACCATGTCCATCCGAGCGTCTATGTGGCCACGTCGGACACCGGACACTACGAGGTGGAGGACCACGACGACGGCACGGGCGTGTGGTTCCTCGTGCGCCTCAAGGTGACCGACGGCGGCAACCTGAGCGCGCAGGACACCGTGCGCTTCTTCCCCGAGATCGACCTCGCGCCGCGTGGCCTGGAGGTCGTGCCGGCCGCTCCGGTGGCGGGCGTGGAGTCCCAGGCGCGATTCTTCCTCACCAACGACGGCCGCATGCCCGCGCACCGTTCGCGCTGGCGGCTGCTGCTCGACGGCGCCACGATCGCCGAGGCCGACACCGTGGTCGAAGCGGGCGACAGCATCCTGGTGCAGGTGGCGCTGCCGGCGCTCTCGCTCGGCGCGCACAGCCTGCGCGCGGTGGCCGACACCCTGACGGGCGTCGTCGAGCCCGACGAGGCCGACAACGCGGCGTTCCTGGAGTTCGAGGCGGCCAACACGGCACCACTCGCCGCCATCGACGGCGCCGACCCGCGCTGGGCCGCCCCCGGCGACTCGCTGCAGCCCACCGTGACCGCGAGCGATGCGCAGCAGAGCGCTGCCTCGCTCGCCATCCGCTGGACCGTGGACCGCTTGCACCTCGGCGTGCGCGACACGAGTGTGTTCGAGAGCACCCTGCCCGCGCCGGCGTTCGTGCTGCCGGCGCTCTCGGACAGCGCCGAGACGCGCTATGTGATCCAGGTGCGTGTCTCCGACACGCAGGGCCTCGCGGCGGTCGACTCGGCGATCGTGTTCCCCGACGCCGATCTCGAACCCCGCGCACTCGCCCTGGCGACCACGCCCATGGCGGGGCAGGCGACCACCTTGCGCTTCCAGCTCGCCAACACGGGCCGGGCGCCGGCGCAGGCGTCGCGCTGGCGCGTGCTGCTCGATGGCGTGCTCGTGGCCGAGGGCGAGGAGGTCGTGGGTCGCGGCGACAGCGTGTCGGTGGTGGCCGAACTGCCCGCGCTGACGCTCGGCCAACACGCGCTGCGTGTCGTGGCGGACAGCCTCGGATGGGTGACCGAGCCCGACGAGTCCGACAATGCCGCGATGTTCGCGTTCGCGGTGGCCAACTCGGGCCCGTCGGTCGAGATCGCCGGCCCCGACACGATCTGGGTGGCGCCGGGCGACTCGCTGACGCTGATGGCGTCGGCCGCCGACCTGCAGCAGCCGGACTCGACGCTCGCGCACCTGTGGCACGTGGACCATCACCATGGAGCGATCGACACGAGCGTGTTCGTGAGCACCGACCGGCGGCCGCTGTGGGTCGTGCCCGACGCACTCGACAGCCTCACCACGCACTTCGGTGTCCGCGTGCGCGTGACCGACGACGAGGGGGCGACCGCCACGGATTCGATCACGGCCTTCGCGCACATCGACCTGTCCCCGCGGTCGTTCACCTTCTGGCCGCTCACGCCCAGTGACGTGGTGCCGATCCAGGTGTCGTTCGACCTCGTCAACGACGGCCGCGCCCCCGCGCCGCCGACCCGCTGGCGCCTGCTGCTCGACGGCGCACTGGCCGCCGAGGGCGACACGCTCGTGGGTCGCGGCGACAGTGTGCGCGTGAGCGTGACGATCCCAGTGCAGCCGCTCGGCCCGCACACGCTGCGCGTGGCGGTCGACACCCTGCAGGCGCTGCTCGAACTCGATGAGACCGACAACGCCGCCATGCGCTCGTTCACGGTGATCGAGGCCGTCACCGGCGCGGACGGCCGCGTCGGGCCGCTGGCGCTGTCGGCGCCGCGCCCCAATCCCGCGCGCGGCGCGGTGACGCTCGCACTCGAACTGCCGCGCACCGCCGAGGTGGGCTGGTGCGTGACCGACATCCAGGGCCGCGTGGTCTGGGACGCACCGGTGCGCACCATGGCGCCGGGATCATGGACGCTGCGCTGGGAGGGCCGCGATGCGGCCGGCGCGCCGCTGCCCCCGGGGCTCTATCTCGCCCGTGTGCGCGTCGGCAGTGAGCTGCTCACGCGCCGGCTGGTGACGATCCGGTGATCGCGCGAGCGGCCCGGCGCGCGCGCGTCGCGCCGCTCGTGATCGTGTTCGCGTGCTTCGGCGCGGCGGCACACGCCGTGCCCACCGCGCCACCGGGGTTCGTGGTCGAGAACGCGGTGCCCGGCTCGCACATCGAGGCGCCGGTCGCGCTGGCGTTCACGCCCGACGGGCGGCTCCTGGTGGCCGACGTGCCCGGACGCGTGTGGGTGATCGAGAACGGCGCCCAGCTCCCCACGCCGATGTGGTCGGGGGAGCAGGAGGTGCTCAGTTCGGGGGACCGCGGTCTGCTCGGCATGGCCCTCGATCCCGACTTCGCCACCAACGGCCATGTGTACCTGCTCTACACCGCCGATCCCGACTCCGACGGCGTCGACGACGAGGATGACGCCTACGGTCGGCTCGCGCGCTTCACGGTGAGCGCGAGCGACCCGAACCAGCTCGATCCCGCGAGCCGCTTGGTGCTGCTCGGGCACGGCTGGGCCGATGGCCCGGCGAGCGGCAGCGACACGCACACGGTGGGCTGCCTGCGCTTCGCGCCCGACGGCACGCTGCTCGTGTCCGTGGGCGACGGCGCGCAGTGGACCAGCGCCGATGCGGGCGGGCTCGATCCCGGTCTGTTCCTGCCGGGCCAGGTCGATCCGGCGCAGGACGTGGGTGCGTTCCGCGCGCGCATGCTCTCGAGCCTGTGCGGCAAGATCCTGCGGATCGATCCGGCCACCGGACTCGGGCTGCCGAGCAATCCGTTCTGGGACGGCGATCCGAACTCGGCCGCCTCGCGCGTGTGGGCGCGGGGCTTACGCAACCCGTTCCGCTTCCACCTGCGCCCCGGTACAGGTGCGGCCTCGCCCGCCGCGGGCCAGCCCGGCACGCTCTTCATCGGCGATGTGGGCTGGGAGCAGTGGGAGGAGCTGGACGTGGCGCCCATCGGGGGGCTCGACTTCGGATGGCCGTGCCGCGAGGGGATGTCCGTCAACGCGCCCTACGTGGGGCTCGAACCCGTGGGGATCGCCTGCGCCGAGGCCCCCACGCCGCCCACGCTGCGCTTCAGTCATGCGTTCGCCGACAGCAGTTCGCCGGCCGGACTGCGCGGCAACTCGATCACGAGCGGCGTGTTCTATGACCACACGCAGTTCCCCGCGCCGTGGCGGGGGCTGTGCTTCGTGGCCGACTTCTATCGGGGATGGATCGCAGTGGCCGGGTTCGACGCCGCCCACCAGCTCATCAGTTGGAATGCGTTCGCGAGCGACATGCGCGGCCCCGTCGATCTGGCGATCGAACCGGGCACGGGCTGGATGTACGTGGCGAGCATCTTCGACGACCGCATCCGCCGCATCCGCTGGGCGCCGGCGCTGGCCGTGGCCCCGAGCGTGTCCGGATTCGGGCTCTCGCGCGCGCAGCCGGAGCCCTCGCATGCCGCAGTGGAGTGGAGCGTGACCTCGCCCGAGGCGTCCCAGGTGCGCTTCGAGGTGCTGGATGTGAGCGGCCGGCGCGTGCACGCGCGCCAGGTCGAGCTCTCCGCTGGGGCCAACGCCCTGCGCTGGGATGGCCGCGACGGCCACGGCGCGCCGGTCCGACCGGGCCTCTATCTGGCTCGCGTGCAGGGGGTTGCGGGGTCGGTCGCGCGGCGGTTCGTGCGGCGTTGATCCGCCGTCCCGACGGGCCGAGAACCCGGGGGATGCTCTGGAAGACCCGCACGCTCACGCTGCTCACCTCGATGCTGGCCGTGGCGGTGGACCCCGCGATCGGGGCGCCGGCGCGGCCCGTCACGCCGCGCGCCTCGCACGAGCCGGTGGTGGCGCTCACCGCCTTCGCCGACCGCACCGATGGGCGCTGGTGGCTGTGGACCGGCTGCAGCGCGGGCGAGGGCGTGGCGCATCTGCTCGCCGACTCGCTCGCCCGGGCGAGGGACTGGGCGATCGCCGACACCGCCCGACTCGCCGCGATGGCGCGCGCGCGCCAATGGCGTTCCGATGCGCTCGAGGACGCGCAGGCCTGCGAGCTCGCACGCGCGCTCGATGCCGACTGGGTCGTGCTGGGCGCGGTGACGGCGTTCGGCATCGAACAGCCCGCCCCCGATGCCAAGCGGCGCCGCTGGGGTCTGCCGCCCAAGCGCCGCAGCGAGACCGCACGCGTCACACTGGAGCTGCGCGTGCTCGACGCCGCCAGCGGCGCGGTGCGCCGCAGCCAGGTGATCACGCGCGAGCGGCTGCTCGACGGCGCCTCGTCCGCGCGTGACGTGCAGCGCCAGCCGCACCCCCAGGCGCTCGCGGGCACCCCGCTCGGCGATGCCGTGCGCGAGGTGGTGAGCGCCGCGGTGCTGCTGCTCACGCAGGAGCGCCAGGCGCACTGGAGCGCGAGGATCGTGCGACTGATGCGCTATGGGCTCGTGGAGCTGGACGCCGGGCGCAGTGCCGGTCTCGAGCGCGGCGATCGCCTGAGCGTGTGGCGCACGAGTCCGATCGAGGGCGACGCGACCACCGGCGAGATCCGCGGAGGCGTGGAGGAAGTGGCCGCCGAGGTGGTGGTGACGGGCTTCACGGTCGACGGTCGGCGCGCCGTGGCCAAGGTGGTGCGTGGCCAGGTCGCCGCCGGCGACCTCGCGCGGCCCACCGCCGCGTGGACGCCGCGCGTGCCGGTGACGCCCGCGCAGGTGCGATAGCGCGCCGCGCTACTCCGCCAGCGCCATCACGGGCGTGCGCGGGCCCAGCTCGAGCCACACCACCGTGAATCCCTCGGGCGTCTGGTAGCGCTGCTCGGCGATCACGCCGAGCCCCGGGGTCGCGGCGGCGGCGCCCTCTCGGAGCCAGATCTCCTGCCACGCGGGCCATGCGCGCTCGGCGGTGCGGAAGCACAGCACCACGTGGCGGAACTCGCACCGCCAGCGCACCGCCGCCACGTCCTGTGGCGTGTGCGCCAGATGGATCACCGGCCGCCGCGTCTGCCACGCGAGCGTGGGCCCGAGGTTGCTCATCACCGCCTCGCCCGGGCCGAGCCGCTGTCCGAGCAGGATCGACATGCGCGTGAGCGTCATCCAGCCGGGCACGGCGCGCTCCTGGGACGTGGCGCGCGCCTCGGCGAGCCCGCGCTGCGTCGACCATGCGCCCCAGCCGAGCACGAGCAGCCCCGCCACGACGCAGGCGGCGATGCGCGTGCGCATGGCGCCGAGCAGGCCCTCGGCGCGCCAGAGCAGCGCCCACAGTGCGAGCACTCCGATCGGCTCGAGCAGGATGCGCGCGGGGAACAGGTAGCGGAGCCACGGGATGCTGATCGCGGCCGTGAGCACGCCGAGCAGCGCCGCACCCAGTGCCACGATGGCCGCGGCGGCGAGCGGGCGCGGTGGCCGTGTGAACAGCCACGCGATCACGGCCCCCACCCAGAGCCCGCGCGGCCCCAGCGTGATCGCGAGCAGCAACTCGGGCAGGTTGCCTGCCACCTTGGCGGCGAGCAGCCGCACCGCCTCGAGCCCGCCGGGCAGTTCCGGCCAGTGCGCACGGTGATAGAGCGCGAACCAGTCCAGCCCCGCCACACGATCGAACACCACGTAGCGTGTCAGGTCCCATGCCGGCGAGCCGAACTGGGTCCACTTGTAGACCCACCACGGCGCGAGCGGCAGCGCATAGCCGGTCATCACGATCACGGCGGTGCGCAGTCGCCGCCCGGGATCGGCGGTCGCCGCCGCGCCCAATGCGAATAGCGGTGCGAGCCACAGCATGTTGGCGCGGAACAACCCGGTCACGCCCAGCACGAGCCCGAACACGAGCGGTCGTTCGCCTGCCACGCCGAGTGCGAGTCCCAGCAGCGCGAAGAAGAGCCCCAGCGTGAACGGCAGTTCCGTGAAGCTGCCCATCGCGAAGTGCTGCGCCTCGGGGTCGAGCGCGAACGCCACCCCCAGCGTGACGCCGGCGCCGAACCGGGCCCATGGCGGTGCGTCGGGCCACGAGTGCGCGAACAGGTGCCGCACTGCCAGGGCGAGCGAGGCCGCCAGCATGAGGAAGCACATGAACGGCACCACCACCGTGAGCCAGGCGCGCAGTTGCGAACCGGGCATCCAGTGGTAGGGCACCGCGGCGAAGAGCGCGGCGTTGACCAGCACGAGCCCCGGCTGGACCACCGCGAGCGGCCAGGGGGGTGAAGCATGCGTGGCCAGTTCGATGGGCAGCGCGAACGGCGTGGCGAGCTGGCCGTGCTGCGCCAGCTCGCGGCCCGCGAGCGCGTACTGGCCCGTGTCGAACGTGAGCACCGGCGAGCGGCCGCCCAGGTCCCACGCACGGGCGTGCAACAGCCACAGTGATGCTGCCGTGAGCAGCACCAGCGGCAGGGCGATGAGTTCCCGGAGCGACGTCCGTGTGCTCGGCATCGCCGCACCGTAAGCACCTGGGAGCTGCGCCGCCACTCGCGACGATGCCGCGCACGCTCGTGGAGGTGGATCGCCGCGCTCGGAGCGGCGGGCATTGCGCCGGGGACCCGGGCGGCGCACCTTCTCGTGGTCCCTGACCTCACCCGACCGGAGGCCCCCCATGTCCCGCGTTGCCTGTCTCGTGCTCGCGCTCTCGCTCGCGGCCCCGCCTCTCGCCCTCGCGCTCGCCGATGCGCCCGCCGCCGCTCCCGAGGTGCGCCTGCCGGCGGACCCGCAGCCCCGATTCCAGCACGTCACGCTGCGGCTCGATCCGGACAAGCGCAGCTACTCGGGCCGTGTCGAGGTGGAGCTCGAGGTGAAGGGCCGGCCGCAGGCGGTCATGTTCCATGCCCAGGGCCAGCGGCTCACGCGTGTGGTTCTCACGCAGGGTTCCGACCCCAAC
>CADEFY010000047.1 GCA_902826705.1 uncultured bacterium | reverse complement strand
CGAGCGCGACCGCGTGGGGCTCGGGCTTCCGCGCGGTGTCCGACTATCGCGTGGGGCCGGACGGATCGCTCTGGTACGTGCGTCAGGCCGTCAACTTCCAGGGCGGCACGGGCAGTCTGCGCCGCATCGTGCACACGGGCGGCCCGCCGCCGCCGCCGCCTGCGGGGCCGTTCACGCTCGGGCTGTCGGTCTCGCCGCAGCCCATGCGCACGATGGCGACCATCGCGATCGCACCCTCGGCCGCGACCCGTCTGACCGTGCGCGTGCTGGATGCGCGCGGCCGCGTGGTGCGCACGCTGCTCGAGGACGCCGACCAGGGCGCCTCGGCGCTCCTGCTGCCGTGGGACGGCCGCGATGACACCGGGGCCGCGGCCGCGGCGGGGTGGTACGTGGTCCGCGTGCAGGCGGGCGGCCTCGCGCGCTCGCACCGCCTCCTGCTCGTGCCCTAGCCCGACCGCACGCGCCGAGCGGTCCGGCCGGCGTGCGATCTGCCCGGATCGGCCCCTTCCCGCGAGGGCGGCCCCCGCCCGGCGGGCCCCCGCGGCTTGGGAATCGCGCCCGATCGCGAGACGATTGTCGCGATCCGGCATCTGATGTCCGACCTCCCACGACCCGATCCGTCCTCTCCTCGGAGACCCGCCCGGCATGACCTCCGCTCGACTCCTCGCCCGACTCCTCGTCTGCCTCGCCCTCCTGGTCGCCTCCCACGGTTCCGCTCGTGCCCAGGCCAGCGTGCCCGCCGACTTCTCCGATGTGGGCATCGCCTCAGGGCTCGACCTGCCCACGTCCCTCGCGTTCATCCCCGACGCGGCTCCGCACGTGGGGCGGCGACTACTGTTCGTGCAGCAGGGCACGGGCACCCTCCGCATGCTCGTCGACGGCCAACTGGCTGCGACCGATCCGGTGGGGGCGGTGCAGAACATCAACTTCAGCGGCAGCGAGCGCGGGTTGCTCGGCGTCGCCGTGGATCCGCGCTGGCCCGAGAAGCCGTACGTGTACATGACGTACAACGGCACCGCCGGGGGCAACTTCCTGCGCATCTCGCGCTACGCGCTCACTGGCGATGTCGCGTTCGCCGGCACGGGCGCGCTGTCGCTCGACCTCGCCTCGCGCTTCGACGTGCTGGCGGACGTCCCCGACAACGCGTTCAATCACAATGGCGGCACGCTGCGATTCGGGCCCGACAGCATGCTGTACGCGAGCTTCGGAGACGACGCCATCGGTTGCGCGGCGCTCGATTCGACCTCGCTGCGCGGCGTGATCCTGCGGCTCGAGGTGCGCACGCTCCCGGATGGTCCGGGCACCGCGCCCAAGGCGGCGCTCGTCGCCGCCGGCAACCCGTTCGCCTCGCACCCCAACGCGAACACGCGGCTGGTCGTGGCGCTGGGGCTGCGCAATCCGTTCCGCATCCACGTCGACCCGCTCACGCGCGAACTCGTGGTGGCCGACGTCGGCCAGGGCACGTGGGAGGAGGTGTCGCTGCTGCGCTTCGGCCAGAGCGGCGGCTGGCCGCTCTTCGAGGGTTTCGCGACCTTCACGACCTGCGCCGGCCGATCGCCGAACGGCCATGCTCAGCCGCTCACGGTCTACGACCACAGCCTCGGCCAGTCGGTGATCAGCATGGGCGTCTATCGCGCACCCGACGGCGGCGCCCACAACTTCCCGCCCGAGTACGACGGCGACATCTTCTTCTCCGACTACTACGGCGGCTTCATCCGGCGCTTGTCGTGGAACGGCACGCGCCTCACCGAGAGCGTGTCGAGTTCCCCGGTCATGTCCACCTGGGGCGGCGGTGTGGGGCAGATCGCCGACGCGGTGATCGGTCCCGACGGCGCGATCTGGTATTGCCGTCAGGGCACCAACTACGCGGCCAACAGCGGGCAGATCCGCACGATCCGCTACGTGGGAGCTCCGGTGAGCGTGCCGGGAGCCGGCGCGCCCGCGCTGCGGCTCGCAGCCCCGGCGCCGAATCCCACGGCGAGCGGGGCCCTGCTGGAGTTCGCGCTGCCTCGCGCACAGCGCGCGCGGCTCGAGCTGCTCGATCCACAGGGACGATCGGTGCGCGTGCTCGTCGACGGCGACCTGTCTGTGGGGGAGCACCGCCTGAGCTGGGACGGCACCGATGCCGCAGGGCGTCGCGTACCCGCGGGGCTCTACCTCGCGCGGCTGCGCGCGGGAGCCGACGTGCGCCTGGCACGAGTGTCCGTGATCCACTGAGTCCGCCCGCAGCACGGGCGGCAGGGCCGCGGACGTTGGGCTATCCTGCGGGCACGATCGCCCGGCTCACCACGCATGCCGCGGGGGCCACGGACCCGCCCATGCCGTTCGGAGGACCCATGAACCCCGTCGCCACTGGCCGCCTCGCTGCGGTGAGTCTCGAGACCCTGCCGCCGTACGCGCCGACCACGTACTTCGACTTCAACCAGCCCGAGCCGCGCGCGGCGTACGAGAGGGCGCTCGCCGACGTGCGCGCCACGCTCGGCCAGACCCGGCCGCTCGTGATCGGTGGTGAGCGGATCACGGCGCCAAAGACATTCGCGTCCACCAACCCGAGCCGTCCCTCGGAGGTGATCGCGCACTTCCAGAGCGCCACGGCCGAGCAGGCGGCACGCGCCGTCGACGTGGCCTTCGACACGTTCCGCACGTGGTCGCGCGTGCCTGCGGGTGAGCGCGCGGCGTATCTGGTGGAGGCCGCGCGCCGCATGCGCGAGCGCCGGCACCACTTCTCGGCGCTCATGACGCTCGAGGTCGGCAAGAGCTGGTATGAGGCCGACGCCGACACCGCCGAGGCGATCGACTTCCTCGAGTTCTATGCGCGCGAGATGCTGCGCTACGCCGCCCCGCAACCGGTGCACCAGATGCCGGGCGAGAAGGATGAGCTCGTCTACCTGCCGCTCGGTGTGGGAGCGGTGATCCCGCCGTGGAACTTCCCGCTCGCGATCTGTGTGGGCATGACCGTGGCTGCGGTCGTCACGGGCAACACCGTGGTGCTCAAGCCGGCCAGCGACACGCCCGCGATCGCGTGGGCGTTCTTCGAGCTCATGGAGGAAGTGGGTCTGCCGCCGGGCGTGATCAACTTCGTCTCGGGCGGCGGTGCGGTGGTGGGCGACACCATCGTGCGCCACGCGCGCACGCGCTTCATCTCGTTCACGGGCTCCAAGGAGGTCGGCATCGGCATCAACAAGCTGGCCGCCGAGGTGCAGCCGGGGCAGATCTGGCTCAAGCGCGTGGTGGCGGAGATGGGCGGCAAGGACGGCATCATCGTGGACGACGAGGCCGACCTCGACGCGGCCGCCCTCGGGGTGGCACAGGCGGCCTTCGGGTTCCAGGGCCAGAAGTGCTCGGCCTGTTCGCGCGCGATCGTGGTGGACAAGGTGCACGATGCGTTCGTCGCCAAGCTGCTGCCGCATGTGCAGGCCATCGTGGCGGGCGACCCGGCCAAGCACGGCGTGGCCCTCGGGCCGGTGGCCAGCGAGCGCGCCATGAAGACGATCCTCGAGTACATCGAGGTGGGCAGGCGCGAGGGCAAGCTGCTCGCCGGGGGCGGTCGCATGACCGGCGAGGACGGCTGGTTCGTGCAGCCGACCGTGTTCGATGACATCGCACCCACGGCGCGCCTGGCGCAGGAGGAGATCTTCGGGCCCGTGCTGGGGATCATCCGTGCGCGCGATTTCGATCACGCGCTCGAGATCGCCAACAACACCGAGTACGGGCTCACCGGAGCGCTCTACTCGCGCAACGCCGCCAAGCTGGCGCGGGCGCGCGAGGAGTTCTTCGTGGGCAACCTGTACCTCAACCGCAAGTGCACCGGCGCCATGGTGGGCTGCCACCCGTTCGGCGGCTTCAACATGAGCGGCACCGACAGCAAGGCCGGCGGACGCGACTATCTGCTGCTGTTCCTGCAGGGCAAGAGCGTGGCCACCAAGCTGACGTAGCGCCGGCCCGGAGTCATGCTGCGCGGGCGATGTGCCCGCGCAGCATGGCGCTGAGTGCCGCGAACGCGTCGTCCATGCGAGCGGCCACGGCGGGCGCCGCGCCGAGGTCCCCCTTCTTGCCGGCGTGCTCGAGTTCGAGCGCGATCGCCGCGAAGCCCTTGGCGCCGATCGTGGCGCTGGCCCCCTTGAGCGCGTGCGCCGCAGCGCCGACCGCCGCGGCGTCGCCGGCGGTGATGGCGGCGTGCACCTTGAGCAGGTCCTGCGGCGCCGTGGCCAGGTACTCCTCGAGCACCTCGCGCTCGAACTCGCGGTCCCCGCCGGTGATGGCCTCCAGCTGCTCGTGATCGAACTCGGTCGACATCGTGTCCTCCTCGAGGGTTCAGGCGGCCCGCGCCCGCCCGGGGTCATGCGTCCAGCGTTCCAGTGCGTCCTGCAGCGCATCGGGCTGCACGGGTTTGGTGAGATAGTCGTCCATGCCGGCCTGCAGGCACCGCTCGCGGTCGCCTGCCATGGCGTGCGCGGTCATGGCCACGATCGGCGTGCGCGTGCCGCGCTCGGCCTCGAGCTGGCGGATCTCGGCGGTGGCCTGGAACCCGTCGAGCACCGGCATCTGCACGTCCATGAACACGATGTCGAACTCGGCGGCCGTCCATCGATCCACGGCGTCGCGGCCGTCCACGGCCATCGTGACGTGCAGCCCGTGGCGCTCGAGCAGCCGGCTGGCCACCTTGCGGTTGACGGCGTTGTCGTCCACGAGCAGCACGCGAAGGCCTGATGGCAGCGCGGGCCGCTCCTCGGCGAAGAGCAGTGACTCGGGGTCATGCGCACGCCCGTAGTCCAGCGACTCGCGCACCGCCAGCGCCAGCGCCTCCACGTGCAGCGGCTTGCCCACCACCGCTCGTGCGCCGCGTGCGAGGAGCGCCTCGCGTTCCATGGGATCCGTGGTCGGAGTCAGGATCACGACACGTGCCCCCATGGCCTGCAGGCGGTCGCGCGTCTGCTCGAGCAGGGTCTCGGCGGAGAAACCAGGGAGCCGGCGGTCGAGCACGACGAGCGCATAGCGCGTCTCCTCGGTGACGAGCCGCTCGAGCGTGGCCGTGGCGTCGGACGCCACCTCCACCTGCGCACCCCACGCGGTGAGCCACGCTGCGAGCGAGTCGCGCTCGTGCGCGTCGCCGCACACCACCAGTGCGGGCACCCGGTGCAGGTCGGGGGCGGAGGCGACCACCGTGGGTCGCGCGTCATCGCCCGGCGGCAGGTGCAGCGTGAACCCGAACGTGCTGCCCACGCCCAGCTCGCTGTGCAGGTCGAGGCGGCCTCCCATCAGCTCCACCAACTGGCGCGAGATGCTCAGCCCCAGCCCCGTGCCGCCGAAGCGCCGCGTCATGCTGCCGTCGGCCTGCGTGAAGCTCTCGAACACCAGGGCCTGGCGCTCCGGCGGGATGCCGATGCCGGTGTCGCGCACTTCGAACCGCAACGCCATGTCGTCGGTGGCCTGCGACTGGAGCTGCACGCGGATCTCGACACGGCCCTGCTCGGTGAACTTGACCGCGTTGCCGGTCAGGTTGGCCAGCACCTGCCGCAGCCGCACCGGATCCGTGCGCACCGACGACGGCAGTTCGGGCGGTACGAGCAGCGTGAGATCGAGGCCCTTGGCGTGCGCTCGCGCCGCGAACAGGTCGGCCACGGTCTCCATCTCGTGGCGCAGGTCCACGTCGATGGTCTCGAGCGTGAGCTTGCCCGCCTCGACCTTGGACAGGTCGAGCACGTCGTTCAGGATCTCGAGCAGCGACTCGGCGCTCTGGTGCGCGGTCTCGACGAACTCGCGCTGCTCGGACTCGAGCTTGGTGCCCTTGAGCAGCTCGAGCATGCCGAGCACGCCGTTGAGCGGCGTGCGGATCTCGTGGCTGGTGTTGGCCAGGAACTCGGACTTCATGCGGCTGGCGCTGTCGGCCTGTTCGCGCGCGCGCTGCAGGTCGGCTTGCCGCTCCCCGAGCAGCAGCAGCGTCGTCTCGGCACGCACGAAGTCGTTGTACACGCGGCTGCCCACCGACGTCACGAACACGCCGAACGTGGCCACCATGGTGGCTAGAGCGCGCATCTCGGGCTCGGGCTGCAGCAGCAGCCACGCCACACAGGGCACCGACAGCACCACCTGGAACGCCGCGAACAACCGCCGCGACGGCGACAGAGAGATCGCCGCTCCCGCCATGACGCCCGCGATGGCGATCAGCATGAGCGTGGTGGGCGGGCCCAAGCGGTAGTGCATGACCATGGTGAGCGTGAAGACGCTCCAGATCGCCGCCGCCGTCATGGTGAGGCTCACGAACCAGCGCCGCCACACCTCGGCATCGCGCGCATAGAGCGAGTCGAACTGCCGCGTGAACGCGATGCGCACGCCCGCCACGAGCACGAGCGCGCTGGCGAGTCCGAAGAGCGCGCGCGGCGCGTCCTGGACGATGGGCGTCCACCACGCGAGCAGCCCCATGAGCACCACGTAGCCGATGCTCGCCGGGCCGGAGCGCTGCGCCAGCGCGCGATCGGCACGCGCGCGCAGGCGGTCCCGCTGGGGTCCGGTCAGGGATGCGACGGCGGCGTCGGTGTCCGGTGACTTCAAGCGGGCATCCTCGCGGCAGGTGCGCCGGTGGCCATGGGAGCAGAGCGGCGGAGGGTGCGCCGGGAGCGGGGACCGTTCCGGAGTCTCGGTCGGCGGGGCCGCGCGCTGAAGCCATGGCGAACTGTGCGCGCGTCCGCCCTGGCGGCGGCGCGCAGAACCGCGCGGCGGCGCGGCTTAGCGTGCGCGCTTCGGCGGCGTTCGCTTGACCGGTGCGCGCTTGGCGGGTGCGCGCTCGGCAGGCGTGCGCGCGGCGCCGGTTCGGCCTGCGGATGCCCGGCGCGCCGGCCGCTCGATCGCCGTCATCAGCTTGGCGTGCGGCAGCGTGTTGAGCACGTCTTCGCGCGTGAGGCCCGCGCGGCGGGCCTGGAACACGCCGAACTTCATGTTCTCCAGATGCGTCGTGGCGTGGGCGTCGGTGTCGATCGTGAACCGGCAGCCTTTGGCGCGCGCCAGCCTCGCATCGACCTCGGAGAGGTCGAGCCGGTCGGGCGAGGCGTTGATCTCCATCGCGACCCCGTTGGCGGCGGCGGCCTCGGCCACCTGCTCCAGGTCGAAGGGCACCCCCTCGCGGCCGCCGATCAGCCGACCGCGCGGGTGTCCGAACACGTTGACGAACGGATTGCGCACCGCGGCGAGCGCGCGGGCCGTGGCCGCCTCGGGCGTCATCTCGAAGCGCGAGTGGATCGACACGACCACCCAGTCGAGCACCGCCAGGGTGTCGTCGTCCAGGTCGAGCGCACCGTCGCCCAGGATGTCGACCTCGAGCCCGTGCAGGATGTGGAGGCGCGGGAAGCGCGCGCGCAGCGCCGCGATCTCGCCCACCGACTGGCGCACGCGCGCGGCGTCGAAGCCGTTGGCCATGGCGAGCGCCTTGGAGTGCTCGGTGATCGCGATCGTCTCGAGCCCGCGGTCGAGCGCCGCCTGCGCCATCGCCTCGAGGGTGTCGCGACCGTCGCTGCGCGTGGAGTGCATGTGCAGGTCGGCACGCACGTCGGCCAGCTCGACGAGCCGCGGCAGCGTGCCGGCGCGGGCCAGGTCGATCTCGCCGAGGCCCTCGCGCAGTTCGGGAGGGATCCATGCCAGTCCGAGCGCGCGGTACACCTGCTCTTCGGTGCGCGAGGCCACCACGCGCTCGCCGCGCGTGAGCCCGTACTCGTTGAGCGACAGCCCCTGCTCCTGCGCGATCCGCCGCAGTTCGATGTTGTGTGCCTTGGACCCCGTGAAGTAGAGCAGCGCCGCGCCGAAGCTGTCGCCCGGCACCAGTCGCAGGTCCACCTGCAGGCCGGAATCGAGCCGGACCGATGACTTGGTCTCGCCGCGACCCAGCACATCGGCCACCGAGGGGTGCGAGACGAACGCCTGCATCACGGCCTCGGGGTCGCCCCCCGTGACGAGCAGGTCGAGGTCGCCCACCGTCTCGCGGCGGCGGCGGAACGAGCCCGCCAGTTCCACCGACTCGACGCCGCGGATCGCCTGAACGCGCTCGGCGATCGCATGCGCGATCGGCCAGGCATGCGCCAACAGCACGCGCCCGGTCATGGCCGACGCGGTGGCGAGCGCCTTGAGCACGTTCTGCTCCACCTTCTCGCCGAATCCTGGGAGGCCGCGCAGCTGTCCCGCCCTGGCCGCGGCCTCGAGCGCGGCGCGATCGCGGATGCCGAGTGCCTCGAAGAGGGTCTTGACCCGCTTGGGCCCCAGGCCCTGCAACTCGGTGAATGCCGCCACCTCGTCGGGGATGCGCGCGCGCAGTTCGTCGAGCATGTCGGTGCGGCCGGTCGCGGTCAGATCGCGGATGCGGGCCGCGAGGTCCTTGCCGATGCCCTTGAGCGCTTCGAGCGCGCCGGGCTCGGCGGCCATGGCGCTCACGCTCTCGGCGTGGCCCTCGATCACGCGCGCGCCCTCGCGGTAGGCGCGCACGCGGAACGGATTGGCGCCGTCGATCTCGAGCAGCGTGGCGATGCGCTCGAGTGTGCGAGCGACTTCGGCGTTGGTCACTGCACCCCCTTGGTGCGTGCGAGGAACGTGGCTTCGTCGATGACGGCGATCCCCAGCCGCTGCGCGTCGTCGAGTTTGGAGCCGGCACCGGGGCCCGCCACGACCAGCGTGACCTTGCGCGAGATGCCGCCGGCGATCTTGGCGCCGGCGCGCTCCGCGAGGCGCTGCGCATCGGGGCGCGGCATGGTCTCGAGGCCGCCGGTGAACACCATGATCTCCCCCTCGAGCGGTCGCGGCCCCTTGGGGCGCGCGTCCACCTGCGGCCGCACGCCCGCCTTGGCGAGCCGGTCGAGCACCTTGCGGTTGCGCGCGCTGCCGAAGAAGTGCGCCACGCTCGCCGCCACCTCGGGGCCGATGCCGCGGATCTCCTGCAGCTGCTCCTCGCTCGTCTCCACCAGGCCCGCGAGGCCGCCGAAGTGCTCGGCCAGCAGCCGCGCGACCGTGTCGCCCACGTGCTCGATGCCGAGCGCGAACAGGAACCGGTCGAGCCGCGGCCGCTTGCTGGCCTCGATCGCGGCGAGCAGGTTGTCGATCGACTTCTCGGCGAACCCCTCGAGCGAGACGAGGTCGATGGGCGTGAGGTGGTAGAGGTCGGCCAGGTCCTCGACGAGCTTCTTCTCGATCAGCTGCTGCACCGTGCGATCACCCAGGCCCGTGATGTCCATGGCGCCGCGCGAGACGAAGTGCGCGAGATGACGCTCGAGCTGCGCCGGGCCGGCGAGGCCGTTGGTGCAGCGGTGTGCTGCGCCCTCGCGCTCCACCTTGGCGCCGCACACGGGGCACTTGGCCGGCAGTTCGAAACGCGACGTGCCGCGCGGCCGGCGGTCGATCAGCACTTCGACCACCTCGGGGATCACATCGCCCGCGCGCCGCACGCGCACCCAGTCGCCGATGCGCACGTCCTTGCGGTCCAGTTCGTCCTGGTTGTGCAGCGTGGCGCGCGAGACGGTGACGCCGGAGACGTCGACGGGTCTGAGCTGGGCGACGGGCGTGAGCTTCCCCGTGCGGCCCACCTGCACCACGATGTCCTGCACCTGCGTGAACTCCTCGCGCGGCGGGAACTTGAATGCCACGGCCCAGCGCGGCGACCGCGAGCGCATGCCGAGCCGCTGCTGCGCCGTACGGTCGTCCACCTTGAGCACGATGCCGTCGATCTCGTAGGGGAGGCGGTCCCGCTTCTCGCCCAGGGCCGCATGGAACGCGACCGCCTGGTCGAGTGTGGTGCAGCGCTGGGCGCTCGACTCGACGTGGAACCCCCAACCGCGCAGGGCCTCGAGCATGGCCCACTGCGTGGGCATGGGGTGCGAGTCCGCGTGCATGATGTCGTAGGCGTACAAGTCGAGCCGCCGCGAGGCGGTGATCGCCGGGTCGAGCTGACGCACGGTGCCGGCCGCCGAGTTGCGCGCGCTGGCGAACGGTTCCTGTTCGGCCGCGATCAGCCGCTTGTTGAGCGCCTCGAACTCGGGCAGGGGCATGAGCGCTTCGCCGCGCACGGCCATCGTGCCCTTGGCCGCCCCGGCGGGGCCGTCGTCGCGCAGCCGCAGCGGCACCGCTCGGATCGTGCGCACGTTGGCCGTGACGTCCTCGCCCGTCTCGCCATTGCCGCGCGTGGAGGCGCGCACGAACACGCCATCCTCGTACACGAGTTCGAGGCTCAGTCCGTCGTACTTGGGCTCGGCCACATACGCCACGTCGCCGGCGAACAACCCCTCGTCGAGTCCGAGCCCCTTGCGCACGCGGGCATCGAACTCGCGCACCTCCGCCTCGGACATGAGCGAGTCGAGCGACAGCATGGGCTTGAGGTGCCGGACCTTCTGGAACCCCTTGCGCAGCCCGCCGGCCACCCGCTGCGTGGGCGAATCGGGCGTGCGCAGGTCGGGGTGGGCGGCCTCGAGCTCGCCGAGTTCACGCAGCAGCTTGTCATACGCGGCGTCGGCGATGGTCGGCTGGTCGAGCACGTAGTAGCGGTGATCGTGCTCGCGGATCTCGGCCGCCAGCGCGGCGATGCGCAGGCGGGCCTGCTTGTGGTCCATGGTCCGGCCCTTCTCAGCTTCGGGCGAGGGCGAGGAGACGCTCGAGATGCGCCGCGGTGAGCGGCATGATCGACAGCCGGGAGATGCGGACGAGTTCGGTGGTGCGCAGCACGCTGTCACTCTTGAACACCGACAGCGGCACGGCCTTGGCGAGCGCCTGCTGGGGCTTGAGTTCGACCACCACCCGCTTGGGGTCGTCGAGCTCGGGATCGGCGAATGGCGCCCGGCTCACGGTGGCCAGCCCCACGGCGCGCTTCTCCGTGCCCGTGTGGTACACGACCACCGTGTCGCCCTTGGCCGCCTTGCGCAGGTGGATCAGCGCCAGCGCGTTGGAGACTCCGGACCACACGGTGCGTTTGTCCTTCACCAGGTCGGCGTAGGAGTATTCGCCCGGTTCGGTCTTGAAGAGCCACGCGGCCATGGCGGGAGAGTAGCGGCCGATTCGCGCGCGTCGCAAACCCCCCCAGGTCCCTCTGGCCGCTCTCAGCGCTGCATGACGAACCGGATGCTCGCACTACGCGTCCCGGCGGTGAGGCGCGCGAAGTAGATCCCTGCGGCCGTCTCTGCGGGCGCAGCCCATCGCGCCGAATGCCAGCCGGCGCTGTACGCGTCGTCGGCAAGACGCGCCACGAACCGGCCCGAGACATCGAACACGTCGAGCCGCGCCCGCGCGGGCGCCGAGAGCGCGAAGCGGAGGGCGACGTGGCCGCGTGACGGGTTGGGGAAGGGCGGAGCGACCAGGCACGACGCGATCTCGCGGGTGTCCCGGGTCGGCGCGTCGAGCACGGGGCCACACGTGGCCAGGGGCACGGCGGTGATCACCCGAACCTGGTCGAGCGGATCCGACGCACGCAGCGAGAATCGCACCGTACGTAGATCCTCGGCGATCTCGAGCGTGTCCGCGTCCGCGCCCACTCCGAGTTCGATGCCACGCGAGACGAGGTCCGTGGGATAGTCCACGCTCGGGGCGTGGAGTGGAGGGTCGGACGACTGCAGTGCGGCCCGGGTGACGACCAGGCCCAGCACGTTGGTGTCGAACGACACCGAGCCGCTGACCCGCACGCCATCCTGCGGGTCGAAGTGCAGCAGATGGGAGTCGATCCATGTCCCTGATGGCACGATGCCTGGTGTGAGTCCTGCCAGCTCGCCGACCGGCCCCGCCGCTGTGATGTCGAGCCCTAGTGGAGCCTCGAGGAGCAGTCCACCGCGTTCCTTGAGGACCAGCACGGAGTCGGCCGTCGGGGATGCGTTCGGCATCAGCGAGAGCGGCGGGCCCATGCGGCGGATGGGGCCGGTCGTGGAGACCACGCCGCCGGCGATGCCGATCTCGAATGCGGGCCACACACTTCCAGGCTCTGCAGCAGTCGATCCGCCGCTGCCACCCGCGACGCGGATCTGGCCGGGTGAGAAACCGTCCCAGCACAGGCTCTCGATGGCGACGCGACCGCCACCACCGCCGCCGCCGCCTGCCAGCCCCGGACCGCCGCTGGCGTCGATCGCGCCACTTCCGCTGATCACACCTGCCCGCACGCGAAGGCTGCCACCGGCACCGCCGCCTGGCGCGTAACCCGGTGTCAGCGTCCGCGCACTGTCTCCACGAGCACTCAGCGACCCATCGATGCGGATCCGACCAGCGACTGTGAGCGCCATCACTCCGCCGCCGCCCGCGGTCGAGATTCCAGCCAGGCCACCGCCGCTGCCAGCCGTGCTCGGGAACGCGTCCGATCCGTAAGTCGGTGCGCTGGCGAACGTCGAGTAGCCGCCGCGTCCGCCGTGGCTGCCACCCGCGGGGGTGTCGCCGAATCCGCCGCTGCCTCCTGCGCCCGGTCCTTGTCCGATCGGGTATCCGAGACCATCCATGGACAGGGCCGCGCCGTGCTCGATCGAGAAATCGCCTGAGACCGTGAGGTCCAGTGTCGTGCGTGCCGGAGAACCCACTATGGCTGCATGAGCGATCTCGACTGATCCCGAGATCGTGAGCGTGGTCTCGGGCAGATCGGTGCGAGCCAGCGTCCATCGACCGCAGTTCGAGATGCCCAGCACGCCCAGTGGTTCATCACGATCGCGCGTCCATGTCGTGCCGGCTGCCCCACCCCGCCCTGGTATGGCGGCCGGCGCGCCGCATGCGACGAGTTCGCCGGTGAAGCTGCTCGAAGCGAACTCGATGGCGATGCGCCCTCCACCACCACCGCCGCCCTGGTTCCAACCCTTCCCACCGCTCGAATCGAACCGACCGGACCCCTGGAGCATCCCCGCCGTGGCGAGGATGCTGCCGCCCGAGCCACCGCCCGGGGAGTAGCTGGGCGTGACGCTCGTCGCCGAGTCTCCACGTGCGCTGATCTCGCCATCCACGTGCAGCACGCCTCCCACCTGCAGCGTCATCGCGCCACCGCCGTGCGCGCGGGACACGCCGCTCACGCCACCACCGCTGCCGAAGATCGTCGGTGCGGTGAGGGATCCATAGGTGGGCCCGCTCGAGGGAGTCCCGCCGCCTCGCCCTCCGTAGCTGCCGCCGGAGCCGAGATCGCCCGCCGCACCGGCCCCAGGACCCACACCGATCGGGTGGCCGGACCCATCCGCCGACAGCGCGCAGCCGGGCTCCACGTGGAGGTCTCCGGTCACCTCGAGCCGAAGAGGCACACCGACGCGCGCTCCCATCCGGCCGCTGTCGCGGATCTCGAGATGGCCGGGCACGACGAGACTCGAGTCCGGTGCCTCGGTGCGCGCGGTCGCCGCGAGCCCACAGCCAGCCACGGACAGCGTGCCGAGCGAGTCCTCAGGCGCCTTCGCCCACAGTGTGCCCGCGGCGCCGCCACGACCGGCCGCGCTCGAGGATCCGCCGCAGGCGGTGAGCGTGCCGGAGTACGCTGCGAACGAAGCGTCGATCGCGATGCGGCCGCCGCCGCCGCCGCCGCCGCCGCCGAAGCCGCGCCCGCCGCCGGCGTCGATGCGTCCGCTCCCGATGAGCGAGGCAGCAGAGACATGGATGCTGCCGCCAGCACCCCCGCCCGCGGAGTACGAGGGCGTCACTGTGGTCGCGCTGTCGCCGCGCGCGCTCAGCGATCCATCCACCTGCACGACACCACCCACCGCGAGCCGCACGACACCACCACCCGAGGCGCTCGAGAGT
>CADEFY010000046.1 GCA_902826705.1 uncultured bacterium | reverse complement strand
CGATCAGAAGATCGAGCTCTTCGAGCAGATCTGAGCGAGGACGACCGATGGGTCTCAAGAAGTTTCGCCCGATCACTCCGACACTCCGGCACACGGTCATGTCGGACTATGCGGAGCTGACGCGCAGCAAGCCGATCAAGTCGCTCACCGAGCGCATCCGCAAGAGCGGTGGCCGCAACAACTACGGCCACGTCTCGATGCGCTGGATCGGTGGCGGCCACAAGCAGCGCTACCGTCTCGTCGACTTCCGTCGCGAGAAGGACGGCATGCCGGCCAAGGTCGCGAGCATCGAGTACGATCCCAACCGCTCCGCGCGCATCGCGCTGCTGCACTACAGCGATGGCGAGAAGCGCTACATCGTGGCGCCCGACGGTCTCAAGGTGGGCGACACCGTGCAGTCGGGCAGCGACGCCGAGATCCGCGTGGGCAACTGCCTGCCGCTCAAGAACGTCCCGCTCGGCACCAACGTGCACAACGTCGAGCTGTACCCCGGCCGCCGCTCGCGCATCGCGCGCTCGGCCGGCGCCTTCTGCCAGCTCATGGCACGTGAAGGTGATTACGCCCAGCTCCGCCTGCCGTCGGGCGAGGTGCGGCGGTTCCACGTCAACTGCCGCGCCGTCATCGGCCAGGTGGGCAACCTCGATCACGAGAACAAGCAGCTGGGCAAGGCGGGCCGTTCCCGCTGGCTCGGCCGCAATCCGAGTGTGCGAGGCGTCGCCATGAACCCGGTCGACCACCCGATGGGTGGCGGCGAAGGCAAGACCTCTGGCGGGCGCCACCCGTGCTCGCCCTGGGGCAAGATCACCAAGGGTCTCAAGACCCGCCGCCGCAAGCTGAGCGACACGCTCATCGTGCGCCGCCGCAAGAAGTGACGGGGAGGAGCTGACCCATGGCGCGTTCCATCAAGAAGGGGCCGTACGTCGTCGACTCCCTGGTCCGCAAGATCGAGACGCTGAATCGCAGCGGCGAGAAGCGGGTGCTCAAGACCTGGGCGCGGCGTTGCACGGTGCTACCGGAGTTCGTCGGCCACACGCTTGCAGTGCATAACGGCAACAAGTTCATCCCGATCTACGTCACCGAGAACATGGTGGGTCACAAGCTCGGCGAGTTCGTGCCGACCCGCATGTTCCGCGGTCATACCGAGAAGGCCGAGAAGGCCTCGGTGCCTGGGAAGTGATCATGGAATCCCGAGCCATCCAGCGCTTCGTGCGCATCACGCCGCGGAAGTGCAACCAGGTCCTCGACCTGATCCGCGGCGCCAGTGTGGAGCAGGCCACGACCACGCTGCAGTTCACGCCCAAGATGGGCGCTCGCATCGTCCAGAAGGTGCTCAAGTCGGCCGTCGCCAACGCGCTCTCGCAGGGCGACGGCAAGGTGCGACTCGAGAACCTCTACGTGAAAGAAGCGATCGTGGGAGCAGGGCCGACGATGAAGCGTTGGCTTCCGCGTTCCCAGGGCCGCGCCACGCCGATCCTCAAGCGAACCAGCCACGTGAAGGTCACCGTGGCCACCCGGGAGTAGCGCATGGGACAGAAGACCAATCCGATCGGCCTGCGCCTGGGCATCGTCAAGACCTGGGACTCGCGCTGGTTCGCCAAGAAGGGCTACGCCGAGCTGCTCAAAGAGGACCTGCTGATCAAGCGGTACCTCAAGAAGCGGCTCTACCAGGCGGGCATCTCCAAGATCACCATCGAGCGCAAGGGTGAGAAGATCACCATCGGGATCAAGACCGCGCGCCCGGGCCTCGTGATCGGCCGCAAGGGCGAGCAGGTGGACAAGCTCTCCGAGGAGATGAAGGCGCTGACGCGCCGGCACGTGCAGCTGAACATCGAGGAGGTCAAGCGGGCCGACCTCGATTCGCAGCTCGTCGCCGAGCACATCGCCAAGCAGCTCGAGCAGCGAGTGTCGTTCCGCCGCGCCATGAAGAAGGCGATCGCCTCCTCCATGCGCGCCGGCGCCAAGGGCATCCGCGTGTGCTGCACGGGCCGTCTCGGCGGCTCGGAGATGGCGCGCTTCGAGACCTATCGTGAAGGCCGGGTGCCTCTGCACACCCTGCGCGCGGACATCGATTTCGCGCGCGCGACCGCGATGACCCCCTGGGGCACGTGCGGCGTCAAGGTGTGGATGTTCCACGGCGAAGTGCTCGACAAGCAGGCGGCGCTGACGGCCGCTTCGGCGAAGTAGGGGGAACGCGAACATGTTGATGCCGAAGCGCGTCAAGTACCGCCGCGTGCACCGCGGTCACCGCCGGGGACTCGCGCACCGCGGCTCGAGCATCGCCTTCGGCGAGTTCGCGCTGCAGGCGATGGAGCCGTGCTGGATGACGAGCCGCCAGATCGAGGCGGCGCGTGTCGCCATCACGCGCACCATCAAGCGCGGTGGCAAGGTGTGGATCCGGGTGTTCCCGGACAAGCCGGTCACCAAGAAGCCGGCGGAGACCCGAATGGGCAAGGGCAAGGGCGCGCCCGAGTTCTGGGTCGCCGTGATCAAGCCGGGGCGGGTGCTGTTCGAGATCGAGGGCATCACGCGCGACCTCGCACGGCAGGCATTCCAGCTCGGTGCGTCCAAGCTGCCGGTGAAGACGCGGTTCATCGAGCGCAGCGAGATCCTGGGAGGGGAGTGAGATGACGACTCGTGTGAAGCCGCAGGCCATCCGTGAGATGTCGCCCGACGACATCACGACGCGCGTGGCCGAGCTGCGCGAGGAGATGTTCAACCTCCGCTTCCGGAACGACATGAAGCAGCTCGACAACCCGCTCAAGATCCGCGAGAACCGCCGTGAAATGGCGCGCCTTCTCACGGTACTGAAGGAGAAGGAGACCGCGGTCCGCCGCTAGGCGCCGCGCTCCGGTCACGCCATGACGACGACGAACAGGAACAACCGCAAGATGCGCGTCGGGAAGGTCGTGAGCGATCGCATGGACAAGACGGTCGTCGTGTCCATCGAGCGCCTCGTGAAGCACCCGACCGTCGGGCGCTACGTGCGCCAGCGCTCCAAGTTCAAGGTCCACGACGAGAAGAACGAATGCCGCACCGGCGACACGGTCCGTTTCATGGAGACGCGACCGATGTCGAAGGACAAGCGCTGGCGGTTCGTCGAGTTCGTCGAACGGGCCAAGTGACGCCACGGAGGTGAGACTGTGATCCAGCTCAGGACGATGGTCACCGTGGCGGACAACTCGGGCGCCAAGCGCGCCCAGTGCATCAAGGTCCTCGGTGGACATCACCGGCGCTATGGCCGGCTCGGCGACATCGTGGTCGTGTCCGTCAAGGACGCGATCCCGGGCGCCCAGGTGAAGAAGGGTGAAGTCGCGAAGGCGGTCGTCGTGCGCGCGGTGAAGGAAGTGCGCCGCAAGGATGGCTCGTACATCCGGTTCGACGAGAACGCCGTCGTGCTCATCAACAACGAGAAGGAGCCCCGCGGCACGCGCATCTTCGGCCCGGTGGCCCGCGAGCTCCGCGAGAAGCAGTTCATGAAGATCATCTCGCTGGCGCCGGAGGTGATCTGATGGCTCAGAAGATCCGCAAGGGCGACACGGTCATCGTGATCGCCGGCAACGACAAGGGGAAGACCGGCCGCGTGCTGTCGGTGGACAACGACAAGCAGCGCGTGGTGGTCGAGAAGGTCAAGCTCGTCAAGCGCCACCAGCGCGCGCGCTCGGCCAACCAGCAGGGCGGTGTCATCGAGAAGGAAGCCGCCATCCATCTCTCCAACGTGATGCTGTTCGACGCCAAGGCGGGCAAGGGTGCCCGCGTCGGCGTGCGCATCGCGAAGGATGGCAGCAAGGAGCGGTTCTCGCGCGCCTCTGGCGAGACGCTCTCCAAGAAGGACTAGTCGGCCGCGCGATGCGCGCCGCACGCCACCCCCGGCACCAGGGTCATCGGGGTGGCGCGAACCAGACCCTGGAGTGAGTGAACATGGCCACCAAGCAGACCAAGAGCCAGGGCGCCAAGGCGCCGCAGGGCGGCGGACGCGCCGGCGGCACGCTGACGTACCCGGTCACCGAAGGGCGCCCCAAGGGGCCCACGGCGGCACTGACCTTCGCCAAGCATTACGCCGACAAGGCGCTGCCGGCGCTCATGGAGAAGTTCGGCTACTCGAGCGTGATGCAGGCGCCGCGCTTCACCAAGATCGTGGTGAACATGGGCGTGGGCGACGCGGTCACCGACATCAAGAACCTCGACATCGCGCTCAACGAGCTGGCGATCATCACCGGCCAGAAGCCCTCGGTGCGGCGCTCCAAGAAGGCGATCTCCAACTTCAAGCTGCGCGCGGGCCTGCCCATCGGCGTCATGGTCACGCTGCGCCGCGCACGGATGTGGGAGTTCTACGACCGCTTGGTCACCGTGGCTGTGCCGCGCATCCGTGACTTCCGCGGGCTGTCGCAGCGGTCGTTCGACGGCCGCGGCAACTACACGGTCGGTTTCACCGAGCAGATCATCTTCCCGGAGATCAACATCGAGAAGATCTCCAAGGTCCGCGGCATGGACGTGACCATCGTCACGTCGGCCAAGAACGACGAGGAAGGTCGCGAGCTGCTTCGTCTCATGCAGTTCCCCTTCCGTCAGCGCTGAGTGCCCGGAGGCCATCGTGGCGAAGAAGTCGAAGATGGAGAAGTGGAAGGCGACTCCGAAGTTCAAGGTGCGTGGCTACAACCGCTGCCACCGTTGCGGACGCGCGCGCGCGTTCCTGCGTGACTTCGGGATGTGCCGTCTGTGCTTCCGCGATCTGGCGCTGTCGGGCCAGATCCCGGGTGTCGTCAAGTCGAGCTGGTGAACAGGTCGCCCCTCGGGGCGTGACAGTCCCACCGCGTCCGCAGCCGCTCCCGAGCGGCGACGACGCACGGACCAGGCTGCAGCCCATGGGCTGGACGCTGGTCCACGGAGGAATCGATGTCGGTCAGTGATCCAGTAGCGGACTTCATCACCTGCATCCGCAATGCGATCCAGGCCCGCCACCGCAAGGTGGACGCGCCGTCGTCGCAGATGAAGCAGGAGATCGCCAAGGTCCTGCTGCGTGAGCGGTTCATCAACAACTTCAAGGTGATCGAGGACGATCGTCAGGGCGTGCTGCGCGTGTACCTCAAGTACTCCGGCGACGACCAGAGCGTGATCACGGGCGTCAAGCGCGTGAGCAAGCCGGGTCGGCGCGTGTACGTGGGGAAGGACCGCATCCCGCGCGTGATGGGCGGCCTGGGGATCTCGGTGGTGTCCACTTCCCGTGGCCTGATGACCGACCGTGAGGCCCGCGACGCGGGACTCGGCGGCGAAGTCGTCTGCCAGGTGTGGTAGGGGGACGCCATGTCGAGAGTCGGTAAGCTCCCCGTCGCCATCCCGGCCGGCGTCACCGTGGCCATCGCCGAAGGCGTCGTGCGCGTGAAGGGCTCCAAGACCGAGCTGCAGCACGTCGTGCTCCCGGGCACCACGGTCACGGTCGAGGGCAGCGAGGTCCGCGTCACGGCCGAGAAGATCACCCGCAATCCCATGTTCGGCACCATGCGCGCGCAGATCGCGAACATGGTGACCGGCGTCACCACCGGCTTCAGCAAGGTGCTCGAGATCGTGGGCACCGGGTACCGCGCGCAGATGGACGGGCAGAAGCTCGTGCTGCAGCTCGGCTACTCGCACCCCGTGCACTTCACGCCGCCGGCGGGCATCACCATCAAGGTCGAGAGCCCCACGCGCCTCGTGGTCAGTGGCGCGGACAAGGCGGTCGTCGGCCAGGTCGCCGCGGACATCCGCGGATTCCGTCCCCCCGAGCCGTACAAGGGCAAGGGCGTCAAGTACGAAGGCGAGTACATCCGCCGTAAGGCCGGTAAGGCTGCGGGGTCTGCGTGATATGAGCAGCGGCTACCACAACAAGTACGAGCGGCGCCGGATCCGGCGCTATCGCATCCGCAATCGCGTCAATGGCGACGCGCAGCGTCCGCGCCTGTCGGTGTTCCGCAGCGCGGCCCACATCTATGCGCAGATCATCGACGACGCCAGCGGCCGCACGCTGGCGCATGCCTCGAGCCTCGACGACGTGAAGTCGCTCGTCGAGGGCACGGGCAAGGTCGGCAAGTCCACTGGCGTCGGCAAGCTGCTCGCGCAGCGCGCCAAGTCGGCGGGCGTCACGAAGGTCGCGTTCGATCGCGGCGGCTATCTCTACCATGGGCGCGTCAAGGCGCTCGCCGACGGCGCTCGCGCCGGCGGACTCGAGTTCTAGGAGGCGTCTCATGGCAGGTCCCATGCGCGACCGAGATCGTCGGCCGCCCCGCGACTCGGAGCAGCCGCGCCCGGAGTTCCAGGAGCGCGTCATCCAGGTCAACCGTTGCGCCAAGGTCGTGAAGGGCGGTCGTCGCTTCTCCTTCAACGCGATCGTGGCGATGGGTGACCAGAAGGGCCGCGTCGGCGTCGGCCTCGGCAAGGCCAACGAGGTGGCGGATGCCATCCGCAAGGCCGGCGAGTCCGCCAAGAAGAACATGTTCGCGGTGCCGCTCACCAAGAGCGGCTCCATCCCGCACTACATCGTCGGTCACTTCGGTGCCGGCGAGGTCATGCTCAAGCCGGCCTCGCCCGGTACGGGCGTCATCGCCGGTGGCGGTGTGCGTGCGATCCTCGAGGTGGCGGGCATCCAGAACGTGCTCACCAAGTGCCTCGGTTCGCGCAACGCGCACAACCTGGTGAAGGCCACCGTCAACGGGCTGCAGCGCCTCCGTCGCCCGTCGGACATCGCAGCGATGCGCGGTCTGACGATCGAAGAGGTGTTCGGCCGCCGAGGTCCCACGCATGGCGCGTAAGCTCGGCATCAAGCTCATCAAGAGCCCGAGCGGACACCCGGCCGACCAGCGCGCGACCGTGGTGGCGCTGGGCATCCGCCGCATGCAGCACACCGTCGAACACAACGACACCCCCCAGATCCGGGGCATGGTCTTCAAGGTCCGCCACCTCGTGCAGGTGGTGGAGATCAAGTAGGTGGCACTCATGCGAATCGGTGACCTCAAGCCCGCCGCGGGCGCGACGAGGAACAAGAAGCGCCGCGGTAAGGGCGCTGCGACCGGCCTGGGCGGCACGGCCGGCAAGGGCCACAAGGGCCACAAGGCCCGCTCGGGCGGCAAGATCCCCTCGTGGTTCGAGGGCGGTCAGATGCCGATCCAGCGCCGCCTGCCCAAGCGCGGGTTCAAGAACCCGACGCGTGTCGAGTTCCAGGTGATCAACCTCGGCCGACTCGCGGATGCCAAGGCGGGAACGGTCGTCGATGCCAAGTGGCTGCGCGCCGAGGGGCTCGTGCGCCGGCAGGGGCCGATCAAGCTCCTCGCCAGCGGTGAGCTCAAGGTGGCGCTGACCATCCACGTCGACGCGGCGAGTGACGCGGCGCGCAAGGCCGTCGAAGCGGCCGGCGGCACCGTGCAGACTCCTCCAACGAAGGCCTGACGGACCCATGCTCGAGAAGCTGCGAAACATCTTCCAGGTGCCCGAACTCCGCCGGCGCGTGCTGTTCACGCTGGCGATGTTCATCGTGTATCGCATGGGCGAGCACCTCCCGACACCGGGAGTCAACGCCCAGGCGCTCACCAGTGCGTTCCGCAGCCAGGCCAACACGCTGTTCGGCCTCTACGACATGTTCGTCGGCGGCGCGTTCTCGCGCGCCACGGTCTTCGCCCTGGGCATCATGCCGTACATCTCGGCCTCGATCATCTTCCAGCTGCTCGGCGCCGTCGTGCCGTCGCTCGAGAAGCTGCGCAAGGAGGGCGAGGAGGGGCAGAAGAAGATCACGCAGTACACGCGCTATGCCACGGTGATCCTGGCGCTCGTGCAGTCGTACGCCTACGCCATGTTCCTCGAGAGCCTCGGGCGTTCGCAGGGGCTGGCCGTGGTGCCCGACGCCGGCGCGCTGTTCTTCATCTCGACCATGATCACCCAGACGGCCGGCACGATCTTCGTGATGTGGTTGGGCGAGAAGATCACCGAGTTCGGCATCGGCAACGGCATCTCGCTGATCATCTTCGTCAACATCCTGGGCGGCCTGCCCAACAGCGTCATGCAGGCGATCGACAGCTTCCGGGCCGGCAATCTCGCCGTCCTCACGATCGTCGTGCTCGTCGCGGTGCTCGTGGCGCTCATCGCGGCCGTGGTGCTCATGACGCAGGCGGTGCGCAAGATCCCGGTGCAGTACCCGAACCGCACGGTGGGGCGCAAGCAGTTCGCGGGGCAGAGCACGCACATCCCGCTGCGCGTCAACACCGCCGGCGTGATCCCGATCATCTTCGCCAGCAGCATCATGATCCTGCCGGCGACGCTCGCGGGGTTCTTCCCGGTCGACCATCCGGCACAGACGGTGGTGCTGGTTCAATCCCAACGGAGCGCTCTACAACCTGCTCTACGCGGCGATCATCATCTTCTTCACCTACTTCTACACCGCGGTGGTGCTGAATCCCAATGACCTCGCGGAGAACATGCGCAAGCACAACGGCTTCATCCCGGGAGTGCGGCCGGGCCGCAAGACCGCCGAGTTCATCGACCGCGTCCTGGCGCGCATCACGCTGCCGGGCGCCGTGTTCCTGGCGCTGATCGCGGTGCTCCCGGATGCGGTCATCAACTGGCTCGGCGTGCCTGCGCTGGGGTTCGGCGGCACGAGCGTGCTCATCGTGGTGGGCGTCGCCCTCGACACGCTGCAGCAGATCGAGTCGCACCTGCTGATGCGGCACTACGAGGGCTTCGTCAAGCGCGGCCGCATCCGCGGGCGTGCGAGGATGTAGATCATGCGCCTCGTGCTCCTCGGACCACCCGGCGTCGGCAAGGGAACTCAGGGCAAGCGTCTCTCGGAGGCCAACGGCTGGCCGCTCATCTCCACCGGCGAGATGCTCCGCGAGTCGGTCAGCCAGGGCTCCTCGCTCGGGCGGGTCGCGCAGGCCCTGATGGACCAGGGGCTGCTGGTCTCGGATGACGTGATGATCGGACTCGTCGAGGAGCGCACGAACGAGGCGGATGCGAAGAACGGTTTCATCCTGGATGGATTCCCGCGGACGGTGCCGCAGGCGGACGCCCTCGAGGGCATCCTGCGGGAGCGGGGCCAGGTGCTGAACGCGGTGCTGTCGCTGTCGGCGCCGGCGGACGAGGTCGTCCGTCGCATGCTGTCGCGCGGCCGCTCGGATGACCTGGAAGCGACGGTGCGCAAGCGCCTCAAGGTGTACGACGAGCAGACCGCACCGCTCATCGAGTATTATCGCCGGCTCGGCCGGCTGTTCGAGGTGGATGGTCTCGGGACGATGGACGAGGTGCACGCGGGGCTCTGTCGGGCCCTGGCGGGCGCCGCGAGCGCGTGAGGCCGCCGCACGATGGTCTACACACGGACACAGGAGCAGATCGAGGGGATCCGAGAGGCGGCGCAGCTGGTCGCGCGGACGCTGGAGGAACTGGGCCGCGCGGTCCGGGCCGGCGTCACGACCGCGGAGCTGGACGCCCTGGCGGAGACCTTCATCCGCGATCACGGCGGGAGGCCGGCGTTCAAGGGCTACCGCGGGTTCCCGGCTTCGATCTGTCCGTCCGTCGATGATGAAGTGGTCCACGGCATCCCCGGGCCGCGCGTGCTGCGCGACGGGGAGATCGTCGGGATCGATGTGGGTGTGGAGAAGGGCGGTTGGTACGGCGACGCAGCGCGCACCTTCGGGGTGGGCGAGATCGGCGCCGAGGCGGCCCGGCTCCTCAAGGTCTCCAGCGAGGCGCTCGACCAGGGCGTCGCGCAGGCTCGGGCGGGCAACCGCGTGGGCGACATCTCACACGCGGTGCAGGCTCACGTCGAGGCGCATGGATTCACCGTCGTGCGCGCGCTGGTGGGACACGGCATCGGGCGTGAGATGCACGAGGAACCGGCGGTCCCCAACTTCGGGCCTCCGGGGCGGGGTCCGCGGTTGATGGCCGGGCAGGTGCTGGCGATCGAGCCGATGGTCAACGTCGGTGGCGCCGAGGTGATCACGAAGTCGGATGGTTGGACGGTGGCGACGAAGGATGGGCGGCTCTCCGCCCACTTCGAACACACCGTGGCAGTGGGACTGGACTCCGCCGAGGTGCTCTCGGCATGGCCGGCCCGACAGGAATCCAAGAGGTAACGATTGGCAAAAGAAGAGGGCATCCAATTCGAGGGCACGGTCGTCGAAGCGCTCCCGAACGCGACCTTCCGCGTGGAGCTGGAGAACGGCCACAAACTGCTCGCCCACATCTCGGGCAAGATGCGGATGCATTTCATCAAGATCCTCCCCGGCGACAAGGTGACGGTGGAACTCTCGCCGTATGACCTCACCCGGGGCCGGATCACGTACCGGTACAAGTGACACCCGCGGAGTGACGCGCATCCCGCGCACTCCGTCATCGAGCGGACGACCTCCGGTCCCCGCGCAGTCGGTGCCCGATCGGCGCAGTGCCGAGCGGCACCATGGAGAGAAGCCATGAAGGTCCGTGCATCGGTGAAGAAGATCTGCGAGCACTGCAAGGTCGTGCGTCGCAAGGGTGTCATCCGAGTGATCTGCAGCCGCAATCCGCGGCACAAGCAGCGTCAGGGCTGAGAGGAGGACGACGATGGCTCGTATCGCTGGTATCGACCTCCCGACCGAGAAGCGGATCGAGGTCGCGCTCACCTACATCTTCGGGATCGGTCCCACCACGGCGAAGAAGATCCTCGCCAAGGCGGGCGTCAACCCCGACACGCGCGTCAAGCAGCTCAGTGACGAGGATGCCGGCAAGCTGCGCGGCATCATCGAGCGCGAGTACAAGGTCGAGGGCTCGCTGCGCTCCGAGACCGCGATGAACATCAAGCGACTCATGGATATCGGCGCCTATCGCGGGCTTCGGCACCGCCGCGGGCTGCCGGTGCACGGCCAGCGCACCAAGACCAATGCGCGCACGCGCAAGGGTCCCAAGAAGATGGCTGTTGCGAGCAAGAAGGTGAAGGCAGGCAAGAAGGGCTGATCCTCGGAACCCGCCGGATGCACCGGCGGATCCCCGATGGGTACCTTTGAGGAGGTTCGGCAGTGGCTGAAGAGAAGAAGAAGACCAAGAAGCGCGATCGCAAGGTGGGCACCAACGGAGTGGCCCACGTGCATGCGAGCTTCAACAACACGATCGTGACGATCACGGACCAGGACGGGAACACCGTGTCCTGGGCGAGCGCCGGCAAGGTGGGCTTCAAGGGCTCTCGCAAGAGCACGCCGTTCGCGGCTCAGATGGCCGCGGAGTCCTCGGCACGCGAGGCCATCAACATGGGCCTGCGCCGCGTCGAGGTGTGGGTCAAGGGCCCCGGCGCCGGCCGTGAGGCTGCCATCCGCGCCATGCAGGCCGCGGGACTAGAGATCTCGGCCATCAAGGATGTCACCCCCATTCCGCACAACGGCTGCCGCCCGCCCAAGCGGCGGCGCGTCTAGGAGGATCGCATGGCGGTCTATCACGACGCACGATGCCGGCTGTGCCGGCGCGAGGGCATGAAGCTCTTCCTCAAGGGCGCTCGCTGCTTCTCGGACAAGTGCGCGTTCGAACGCCGCGGCTACGCGCCCGGCGAACATGGCAAGAGCCGTCGCGCGAAGGAGACCAACTACGGCCTCCAGTTGCGTGAGAAGCAGAAGGCTCGTCGTATCTACGGTCTGCTCGAGGCCCAGTTCCGCCACTTCTTCAGCAAGGCGAGCACGGCCAAGGGCGTCACGGGTGAGGTGCTCCTGCAGATGCTGGAGCGGCGCCTCGACAATGTGGTGTTCCGCCTCGGGCTCGCCCCGTCGCGGAGCGCGGCGCGGCAGTTGGTGCGCCACCGCCACTTCTCCGTGAACGGCCGTACGGTGGACATCCCGTCGTTCCAGGTCCGCGTCGGCGACGAGATCGCGGTGCGCGACAAGTCCAAGGAACTCCTGGTGATCAAGTCGTCGCTCGAGTCCCGCAAGGGGCAGGGTGTGCCGGACTGGATGGAGATGAACTCCGACCGACTCGTCGGCCGCATCCTCCATATCCCGACCCGTGCATCGATCGGTGTGCCGATCAACGAGCAGCTGATCGTCGAGCTCTACTCGAAGTGACCTTGTACCGCTCCCACAGGGAGGCTTGCCGATGAAGTGGAAGAACCTGGAGATCCCGAAGCTGCTCGCGGCGGACTCGAACAACAACGACCGCTATGGCCGCTTCACCTTCGAACCGCTCGAGCGTGGCTTCGGTGTCACGCTGGGCAACGCGCTGCGTCGTGTGCTGCTCTCCTCGCTGCAGGGCGCCGGCATCACCGCCGTCCGCATCGATGGCGTGCTGCATGAGTTCTCGACGCTGCCGGGCGTGATCGAGGATGTGACCGAGATCGTGCTGAACCTCAAGCAGGTGCGCCTCAAGCTGCACGGCGATGGCCCGATGAAGGGCATCTTCGAGTCGCGTGGCAAGGGCGAGGTGCGTGCTGCCGACCTGCAGGTCAGCAGCGAGGTGCAGGTGCTCAATCCGGATCTGCACATCGCGTCGCTCAACCGCGACGGCGACCTTCGCATGGAGGTCGAGATCGACTCCGGCCGTGGCTACGTCTCGGCGGACCAGCACTCGCAGACGGACCGCCCCATCGGCGTGATCCCGATCGACTCGCTGTTCTCGCCCGTGATCAAGGTCAACTACACGGTCGAGGCCACGCGCAAGGGCCAGCGGGTCGACTACGACAAGCTGACGCTCGAGGTGTGGACCGACGGCAGCATCCTGCCGGCGGACTCGGTCGCGATGGCGGCCAAGATCCTCACGGACCACCTCAAGCCACTGATCCAGTTCCAGGAGGAGCCGGAGCAGGAGGTCGAGGCGGCGGCGGATCCGGAGATCGACCGCGTCAAGAAGATGCTCGACAAGAGCGTCGAGGAGCTGGAGCTCTCCGTGCGCTCGAGCAACTGCCTGCGCGCGGCCGAGATCAAGACCATCGGCGAGCTGGTCACCAAGAGCGAGCCCGAGATGCTCAAGTTCCGCAACTTCGGCCGCAAGTCGCTCAAGGAGATCGAGGACATCCTCGGCGAGATGGGCCTGTCGTTCGGCATGGACCTGAGCCGATTCACCATCGACAAGGGCGCGGTCCGGGCCGAGGTCTGAACCCCGCGCGGGCGAGTGGGCATGCGCCCGCAGCGCCAGGAAGAGGATGAGCTGACATGCGACACAATCGCGACCATCGACGACTGGGACGCAAGGCCGAGCACCGGCGCGCGCTGCTGCGCAACCTGGTGACCGCGCTGTTCCAGTACGAGCGCATCGAGACCACCGTGGCGAAGGCCAAGGAGGCTCGCCGCGTCGCCGAGCGGATGATCACGTTCGGCAAGAAGGGCGACCTCGCGGCTCGCCGCCACGTGGCGCGTTTCGTCATGAAGCCGGAGATCGTGGGCAAGCTGTTCGACACGATCGCTCCCTGGTATGCCACGCGCCAGGGCGGATACACGCGGATCCTCAAGATCGGTCGCCGTCTGGGCGATGCGGGTGAGGTGGCCTACCTCGAGCTCGTGAAGTCCGAGGAGCAGCGCGAGCGCGAGCGTCAGGCGCGGATCGCGGCCGCCGAAGCCAAGGCGCTCGCCAAGTCGAACGCCGCCGGCAGGGCCGAGAAGAAGGCCAAGGCCGCGTCCGAGAGCGAGGCCACGGTCGAGGAGGCGCCGAAGCGCGGACGCAAGAAGGAGTCGGGAGCGGGCGGTGGCGCCAAGACCACCAAGCGCACGACGCCGCGCAAGGTGGGCAACTGAAGTCACGGACAGCCCCGGCCGATACTGCCGGGTGATGGGACGCGGGCGGGAGGGCCACCTCCCG
>CADEFY010000045.1 GCA_902826705.1 uncultured bacterium | reverse complement strand
CGCCACGGCGTGCTGGCCGATGCCTGCCCGGTCCAGCCGAGGCGCCCGAACGAGCTTCCGGAACTCGAGACGCCCGGCAATCCGTTCTTCCTCGATCGCAGCGATCGGCTCGACGAGCACGAGGTGTCCAGACGCTTCGGCCGGCAGCTCCAGCGCTCGCCGTTCGAGAACGCCGGCTACATGCGCGACGGCCAGGTGTGGACGCTGGACGTGGTGAGCGCGTTCAAGGGCCGCCACCACACGCTCGGCAGCGTGCTGCAGTCCGAGCACGACGTGCCGGCCGAGTGCTGGGTGCCCGCCAGCGCGATCGCGAGGTGGCGCTACCTGAAGGGCGCCAAGGCCGAGAAGCGCACGCATCCGCGCACGGGGTTCGAGTACTTCTACACCGAGGGCAGCATCCCCTTCCCCGATCCACTCGACGGCCCGGCGCGCACGATCCTCACAGGTGAGGGCGGCCGCTCCCCGTCCCGCTTCAAGCACCTGATCGTTCCCCAGGGCGGCCGGCGCCACCGACGACTCACGCCCGTGGAACTCGAACGCCTCAACGGCTTCCCCGATGACTGGACCGCCGGCATGCCCACGGGCCGCCGCGCGTTCTGCATGGGCAACGCGCTCGTGGTGGGCCTGGTCGAGCAGATCGGGCGCGTGATCGCCGACCGGGCGGCGCGGGCGCACGATGCGGGCTCCGGGGTGAAGGCGAAGAGGCCGATGAACCCCACACGTTCCAGAACGAGTGGGACGCGTTGAGCACTCGCTAGCCTGCCGCCTCGATCTGCACGCGCTCGATCGACTTGCCGAGCCGGATCCGCACGCGAGCCACCAGGAACACCGCCACGGCGGCGAGCCCTGCGACGAATCCCCACCACAGGCCCACCACGCCGCCGTGCGCGCCGAAGCCCAGCCACAGGCTCACCGGCATGCCGATCACCCAGAAGCCCGCGATGTTCGCGATCATCGCCGCGCGCGTGTCGCCCGCCCCGCGCAGGACGCCCGCCGCCACCACCTGCAGGCCGTCGAACACCTGGAACACGCCTGCGATCGGGATGAGCGTGGCCGCGACCGCGACCACCTCGGGCACCGAGGTGTAGAGCTGCGAGAACTCCTGCGGCCACGCAAGCAGGATCAGAGCTGAAGTGGCCATGAACGCCGCTCCGCACAGCAGCGCGCTGGCTGCCACGCGGCGGGCATGGGGCGCGTCGCCCTCGCCGATCGCGTGCCCCACCAGCACCGCAGCCGCACTCCCGATGCCCGAGGGCACCATGAACATGAGCGAGGCGAGGTTGATCGCCACCTGGTGGCCGGCGATTGCGGCCGCGCCGAACCAGCCCGCGAACACCGAGATGGCAGCGAAGGTCGAGAACTCGACGCCGTTCATGACGCCGATCGGGAGCCCGAGTCGCAGCGTGCGCAGCAGTGGAGCGCGCGCGAAGCTCTCCCGCCGCCACGGCCGGAGGTGAGGCGCAAGCGTGCGGTGCGCCAGGGTCAGCAGGATGCCCAGCATCAGCCATCGGCAGATCGTGGTCGACAACGCCGAACCCACGGCGCCCATCGCCGGGAACCCGAGGTTGCCGAACACGAACACCCAGTTGAGTGCGAGGTTGAGGAGATTGCCGATCGCGATGGTGATCAGCGCCTCGCGCGTGTGCTTCATGGCCTGCAGGCCCTGCCGCAGCGTGCCCCACACCATCAGCGCCGCCAGACTGGGAGCGGACATCCACACGAAGGCCGCGGCGCGCGGCACCACTTCCTCCGGCTGGCGCATCAGGCGGAACACCGCCTCGGCAGGGATGCAGGCCAGCGTGCCGATCGCCCCGAGCGCGACGGCCAGGACGACGCCGCGCTGCATCCCGAGCGTGGCCGACTCTCGGTCGCCGGCGCCCATCGCCTGCGAGACGATCGGGTCGATGGACCACAGCGTCCCGAGCCCCACCACCAGCACGCCGAAGTAGTAGAGATGGCCCAGCGAGGCCGCCGCCAGCTCGCGGGCCGAGACGTGACCGACCACGATGGTGTCCACCACGCCCATGAGCATGATCCCGACCTGGATGGTCACGATCGGGATGGCGAGCCGGGTGAGTCGCGCGAGATCGACGCGCGTGGGGACGAAGTTCCGGAGCATGGCGCGAAGCTACCCGACATCGGCCCCGCGCATGAATAGTCCGGGCTAGAACCCCCGCCAGTCCGAGTGGCTGCTCAGCACGATCTCGCGCACGAACTCGCGGTTGAGATAGAACGCCTTGCGCGCCACGCGCAGCCCGCCCGGAGCCTCGACCACGTCACGCGCATCGCGCCCCTTCGTGCGCACGTGCACACAGCTCGTCTCCGCCTCGGTGGGCAGCCGATCCGCGCCGCCGCTCGCCACCAGGTCGCGATAGCGCTCCCATTCGAGCCGCATGGCGCGTAGCGCCTCCTGATCGGGCGACCACTGGACCGGCCTGCAGAGGCGCTGGTCGAGCAGTTCGACCTCGCGCCGCTCGCGGTGCAGCGGCACGAAGATCAGATGCTGCACGTGGGCCAGCAGATCCGAGTCCTGCCACTCCTCGCCCACCAGCTCGCGATGGTCGAATGCCGGGAACGCCGTCGCCTCATAGGGCATCGCGCCGTCGTCCACCGGCACGGTGCGGATCTCGAGGCCGAGTGCGGTGAGGCTCGCCGGGAGTCCGCGCGCCGGGATGCCCATCGCACGCCGGATCACCTGCGCCGCACGGTCCCGCGACGCCTCGCTCGGCTCGAACCCGATCGCCGCGGCCACCTCGCGCACCGTGCGGCCCACGAAGCGGTCCAGCCGCGCGAGCAGCAGATCGACCAGATCGAGCGGGTCCGAGGCGCGCAGCTCGGCGAGCAGATGGTCGGCGTTCGCCGCACCCTGGGTGGCCTCGAAGATCGTCCACGTGAGCTTGGGCTTGAGCGACCACGCGCGCGAGGCCGCCACTTCGGCGCTGTGCGGCTGCGGCCGTGTGGCGCCCGTGGCACCCTTCGTCGCGGCGCCGAGCAGCGCGCCATCACCCTCCGAGATCTGGTGCGCGCGTCCCTCATGGTTCTTGGTCCACACCGCCTGCCAGTCGCGCTCCAGGTAGGGCTGCATCCATTCGGGCGGCGACCAGAGCCTGACCGCACGCACTCGGAAGTCCCGCACCGGTACGTCGGGGCGCCACTCGTAGAACACGAACAGCACGCGTTCGAGCTTGGGCCGCACCGAGGCCGTGGCCCACGTCTCGGTGTCGAGCTGCATGAAGTCGATCATCGTGACCGACGTGCGCTCCTTGATGCGGCGCGGGCGGGTGTCGTCCATGACGAGCGGGCACACCTTGAGCTCGATCCCCGCGGCCTCGAAGTCCGGAGCCTGTTCGCTGTTGGCCGTGATCCCGAACCAGCGCTCGATCACGGCGCCCGCGGCCCCTTTGTTGGCGGCGCTCGACGCCTCGCCGGTGACCGGAGCGTCGGACAGCTCACCCAACGAGCGCCCCGGCAGCAGGTCGGCGCGCGCGAGGATCTCGGACTCGCGGGCCGTGCGCGGCTCGAGCGGGAACAGGCTCACGTCAGCGGCCCGCTCGGCGCGGCCGTTCCGCCACGCGCCACACGCGTGCCGGCTCGTGCGCATCGGCGGCATGCGCGAGTTGCCGCGCGACTCGGCTCACGCAGTGCGACGCGTCGCGCGTCACCTCGCACTCCCACAGCTCGAGCACGTTCCAGCCGAGCGCCTCGAGTGCACGACGCTTGCGCTCGTCGCGTTCCTCGTTGAGCTCGAACTTGCGCTTCCAGAACTCGCGATTGCCCTTCGGCAGCGCGAGCCGGCACGTGGGGCACCGGTGCCAGAAGCAGCCGTGCACGAAGATGGCGAGCTTGTGCCTGCGGAACGCGATGTCCGGCCGTCCGGGCACGGATCGCAAGTCGACGCGGTAGCCCGTGAACCCCGCGGCTCGCAGCGCCGCGCGCAGCGCCAGCTCGGGTCCGGTGTCGCGCCGGCGATTGGCGCGCATGGTCGCGCTCGCATTGGCGCTGGTCGCCGGCGGCGGCGGGCCGAGCCGCGCAGGCATGTCAACCCCTCCCCTTGCGCACGTCGCCCACGCGCATCGTCCAGCCGATGCGGTCGGTGTGCTCGAGCAGCGGCACAGCGTACTTGCGGCTGGCGCCCGTCAGGTCGCGGAAATCGGCCACGGTCAGCGCGTCGTGCGACTGGAACCACGCCGCGAGCGCGGCCTGCAGCCGCGTCATCTGCGCCGAGGTGTAGGTGAACTCGGAGTTCACGCGCACGAGCCGGTCCAGGAAGAACCCGAGCGACGCCGCCTCGGCGGCCTTGGGGCCCAGTGCCTTCTGCCATGCGGCGTTCTCGGGCACCGCGTAGCGATCGGCCTCGAGCATCGACTCGAGTCGCTCGAGCAGCGCCGCCACGTCGGCGGGAGGCCGCCATTCCTCGCCGCCCGCGCGCACGCGCTCGCCGCGCATCGCGAGCGTGCCCTCGTCAAGCATGGCCTCGAACGCCAGGTCGAACACGTTCGCGTCCATCGCTCCCTTCAGACCGCTCTTCAGCTCGCCCTTCATCACGCCGTAGCGCGCCGGGTGCGCGTCGCAGAACTCGGCCACAGCGTGCTCGATCGCGCCGCGCGCGCTGCTCCAGCGATCGTCGCTCAGCCATCGGCCGGCGACCGGCTGCACGGCCGAACCCTCCGCCTCGAGATGCGTGAGCGCCGCGACCACCGCGGGCAGCGGCTCGCCGCACTCCAGGGCCAGTTGGTCGGTGCTGGCGGGCTTCGCGTGCGCGGCCAGCTTCTCGGCCACGCGCGCCTCGAGCGAACCGCTCTCCTGCAGCTCGAGTGCCGCCAGTTCGGCCACATCACGCCTGCGCCGGCGCTCCGCCACCGGCTCGATCACCACGCCGCCGCCGATCGTGCGGCTCGGCGAGTAGCTGCGGATCACGAACCGATCCCCGCGCGCCGCCACGGTGGGCTGTTCCAGCCGGAGCTGCGCCAGCGCTCGACCGCCCGGTTCGAGCGTGTCGCCTTCCAGCAGCCGCAGCCGTCCGATGATCTCGCTGGACCCCAGGTGGAACCGCACGCGCGAGTCGAGCTTCACGGCGCGCGGAGCGTCGGGCAGCAGTTCGAAGCGCACGTCGATCACGCGGCTCGGTCGCAGCGCACCGACCGGTTGCAGCCAGTCACCGCGGCTCACGTCGTCGCGCTCCACGCCGTGCAGGGCCACCGCGGTGCGCTGGCCGGGGAGTGCCTCCTCCACGGTCTCACCGTGCACCTGTACGCGTCGCACGCGCACCGCGCGCTCGCCCGGCGCCAGCTCGAGCGTGTCGCCGGTGCGCACGCGGCCGCGCCACAGCGTGCCCGTGACCACCGTGCCGAAGCCCTCCATCGTGAACACGCGGTCCACCGGGAGCCGCGCGGGCTCCTCTGCGGACCGCAGGGCGAGCCCCGAGAGCTGGGCGTCGAGCGTGGTGAGCAGCTCGGGCACGCCCTCGCCGGTCGTCGACGACACGGCCACGACCGGCGCCTCGGCGAGCGGGCCTCCGGCGAGCAGCGCGCGCACCTCGCGCGAGACCAGCGCCAACCACTCGTCGTCCACCAGATCGCGCTTGGTCAGCACCACGATGCCGCGCGGCACGCCCAGCAGCCGTACGATCGCCAGGTGCTCACGCGTCTGCGGCATCACGCCCTCGTCGGCGGCGATCACCAGCAGCACGCAGTCCATGCCGCCCACGCCCGCCAGCATGTTCTTCACGAACCGCTCGTGCCCCGGCACGTCGACCAGACCCACGCGCACCCCCGCCGGCGTCACGAGCGGCGCGAACCCCAGGTCGATGCTGATGCCGCGCTTCTTCTCCTCGGGCAACCGGTCGGTGTCCACGCCGGTCAGGCGCCGCACCAGTGCCGTCTTGCCATGATCGATGTGGCCGGCGGTGCCGACGATGGCGAGGTGCGTGCGGGTGGCGGGAGGCATGGGCCTAGACTAGCAAGTCAGCGCACCACCGCCGCTCTCACCTCGCGGGTGCCATCGCCCTCGCGCAGGCGCACGAAGTAGAGGCCCGGGCGCAGCGCGCCGTCGCGGGCGAGTTGCAGTTCGTGGCGGCCGCGCCCCAGCCGCGACAGGTCGTGCGAGGCCACGACGCGTCCGCTCACGTCCAGCACGCGGATCGCCGCCGGGCCGGACGAGCGGCGCTCGAATGCCACGCGCAACGCACCGCGTCCGGGGTTGGCCGACAGGAGCCGCAGGCTCGGTGCGATCGGCGCCGCGTCGCCCGCCGAGACCGCGTCGAAGAGCGTGACGAACTGCTGGCCCGGCACATCGCGCAGGCTCACGGGCGACAGGCCCACCGGACTCGTGCGGCCACCCGTACCGGGCAGCAGTTGGTTGGACACGGTGCCGTCGGGCGCCACGAGCATCGCGAGCAGCTTGACGCTCGTCGCAGGTCCGGCCAGCCCCAGGTCAGCCCACGGCACGCTCAGGCGGAAGCCGTCGGTCGCGCTCGCCGCGTTCGCAGCGGACGCCAGCGTGACGCCCGCGCGGTTACCGTCCGAGTAGCCGATCGCGAACGCGTTGGGGTTGCTGCCGCCCGTGGCCACCCCGTCGGAGCCCACCACCTGCGAGCCCAGATAGCGATGCGTGCCGCCGCCCGCGTCGGCGAGCGTGTACCAGTCGGCGTAGAGCACGCCCTGATAGGGGTTCATGAACAACATGCGTTCAGGTACGAAGCCCTCGTCCATCTGCAGGCCCGACAACTGCTGCACGCCATCGGGGAGCGCCGGGAACGTGGAAGTGGCCAGCGTGCTCTGGCCGCCCGCGAGCGCGTCGATCAGCAGCACCAACCCGCCTGCGCCCTGCACGAGATTGCCGGTGATCCCCACGTCGAGATGCGTACTGCCCGAGCGAAGGAACATCTGGTCCAGCTCGGCACGGTGATCGGCCACGAGCGCGGGGGAATCCTGCAGCACCGTGAAGTCGGCATCTGAGTACTCGTTCGCCATGTCCGGCGTGGCGAGTCGCACGCGCAGTACGCGGTATCCGTACCCCGTGACCGTCACGGGGTAGGCCGAGCGATTCGCGGCCATGAGCGGCGCGAGCGAGGCGCCGCTCACCACATCCGTCACCGGCGTGGACGGCGCCACCAGGTCGAACCCCGACAGGTCCACGTTCACGGTCGCGCCGGAGGAGCCGAGTTGGATCGCCACCAGCAGTGTCTCGCCGTCTGCCTGCTTCACGAAGCTCCAGACCGAACCCGCACTCGCCGGCACGTTGGAGAACGTGCCTGAACGCAGCCCGGGATGTGCGCGGCGCAACGCCGACAGCGTGCGATAGTGCTCCAGCAGCGAGCCCGACACGCCGCTCTGCTCCTGCACGGAGCGCCCGTCGTTGTCGCGCGCCACGCGGCCGTTGTAGGCCGCCGTGTTGAGCACGAAGTAGTTGCTCATCGGCGCACCCGCCACGGCATTCCACTTGAACGGCTCGCGGAACGGGATGTCTGCGGCATCGCCCGCGTAGTCGGTGCGCTTGGCGCCGCGCATGCCCAGCTCGTCGCCGAAGTAGATCACCGGCGGCAGCGGCTGCAGGAACTGCACCGCGGCGGCCACACGCAGCCGGCCCGGCACGTCGCTGAGTGAGTTGGCGAGCCGCTCCACGTCGTGGTCGCCGAGCGTGGCCAGGTACAGCCTGCTGTCGGGCTTGAGACTCATGGTGGTGGCCATGCTGCTGGCGAGCGTGCTCGCGTTGGCGCTGCTGATGCCACTGCGCGCCGCGAACTCGAACGGCTTGGTGAATGCGGCATCGAACGGGCCCAGGAGCTCCGCACCGTACGAACCCCAGTCGGCCTGCTCCGCGAACGTGAACACGTCGGGGTTCACCGCCTGCAGCGCCGACTTCCAGCCCTGCCACCACGCCAGGTCGTAGCCCCACGGGCTCTCGGTCGGGTGATAGGCCGACACGTGATCGAGGCGGAACCCGTCCACGCCGTCGGCGGGATCGCCGTCGCGATCGGGATCCAGCCAGCCGATCGCCCAATCGGTCACGCGCTGCGTCACCGCCGGGTTGCGCAGGTCCCAGTGCACGAAGCCCACCGTGCTGCCGTCCCAGGTCGTGTACGGACAGCAGCCCAGGTAGTTGGTGTTGGCGCCGTTGGTGAACGCGAACCAGTCGTCGAAGGGCGATGCCGGGTTGCCGAACGCACTCTGGAACTGCGGCGTGTTCTGCGAGCTGCCGTACACCACGAAGTCGAGGAACACCTTGATGCTCTCGGCGTGCGCCGCCTGCACGAAGCTCCAGAACGCAGCGCGCGTGCCGAACTCGACGCGCAACGAGTCGGCGTCGCCATGCTGGTAGCCGTGATAGGCCGCCGACGGGAACGTGGGCGTCATCCACACGGCGGTCACCCCCAGCGACTTGAGGTAGGGGATCGAGGCCGTCATGCCGCCGAAGTCCCCGAACCGGGCCGCATCGCCGTCCGAATCGCGCCACGCGATGGGCATGTACATGTAGAAGACGTCGTCCGCCACGGGGCGGAACCGTGGCGCGGCCGACGCAGGGGCGGCGCCCGCCAGCAGGGCGGCCAGGGCGATCAGGATGGGGGTGCTTCGCAAGATGGCCCGGGACATGGCACTCTCTGAGGTGTACGGGCAGAGGTCGGAGTACGCACGATTGTGGACCCATCGTGTACCGGCGTCGAGTTCCCGCCCAGTCTCGCCCCGCGGCGCGCCCCGGGGCCCTCCCATCCCCACGGATCCCTGCCCCATGAGCAGCCAGACTCACGTCATCTTCGGCGCCGGCCAGATCGGCACGCCGCTCGCCCTGCTGTTGCGTTCGCAGGGACATCACGTCCGGATCGTGCGCCGCCGCGGCCGTGCCCCGGAGGGCATCGACCTCGAGTTGGGCGACGCGCGCGACGCCGCGTTCGCCACGCGCGCCGCGCATGGCGCGCATGTGATCTACCACTGCATGAACCCGGCGTACTCCACCGCCACATGGGCGCGCGACCTGCCGCGGCTCATGCACGGGCTCATGGATGCCGCAGCGCACGAGGGTGCTCGGCTCGTGGTGCTCGACAACCTCTACATGCTCGGCGCGCCGCGCCCGCGTCCGTTCGACGAGGACTCGCCGCTGAACCCGTGCAGCGCCAAGGGTGAGATCCGCGCGCACGTGGCCGAGACGCTTACCGATGCCATGCGCCGTGGCGCGGTGCGTGCGTGCATCGGCCGTGCGAGCGACTTCTACGGGCCCGGCGGCACGCAGACGCATCTGGGCGACGCGTTCTGGCCCGGCGCACTGCAGCGCGGCAAAGGGCAGATGCTGATCGACCTCGAGCACCCGCACGCCTACCACTACACGCTCGATGTGGTGCGCGCGCTCATGCTGCTCGGCACCGCCAATGACGAGGTCGAGGGCCGCGTCTGGATGCTGCCCTGCGCCGAGGCCGAGACCACGCGCGAGCTGATCGGGCGGTTCTCCGCCTCGCTCGGGCGCGACATCACGCCGGAGCGCATGCCCGAGTGGATGCAGCGAACCCTCGGGGCGTTCGTGCCCATGCTGCGCGAGATCCGCGAGATGGCCTACCAGTGGCAGGCGCCGTTCCTCGTGGACGACCGCCGGTTCCGCGCGCGGTTCGCGTTCACGCCCACAACACCTGGGGCTGGCGCCGCGGCCACGGTGGCGTGGGCGCGCGAGCACTACGGCAAGAAGCGGTAGCCGCCGCGGCCCCGGCCGCAACCGTTCGAAGCCGGTGAGCGTATCCCGGAGCGTCCGGGCTCGGAGGCTCCATGCCGCTTCGTGTCGTCGCGCTGTCCGCGCTGCTCCTGCTGTCCACCGCTGCCGCGCCGCCTGCCCCGCGTGAGCCCGCTCCGTATGCGCTGCCGCCTGCCGACTCGCTCTCGCGGCTCGAACGCTTCGTGTCGCGTGCCGAGTACGAGACGGCCCGCGCCGCGCGCGACTGGCGCCTGTCGAGGTTCACCTACACGAGCGACTCGCCCGAGGTGGCGGCCTACCTGGCCACGCCGTGGCCGCTGCCGAGGCATGCCCCGCTGGTGCTGTTCGGGCGCGGCAGCTACGTCGTGGGGGACATCGGCTGGCAGCTCGCGCCCATGCTGCACCGGCTGACGCAGGCGGGGTTCGTGGTGGTGGCTCCGCTGCTGCGCGGCAGCGACGGCGCGGCGGGCCGTGACGAGATGGGGGGCGCCGACCTGGCCGACTTCGTCGGCGCGGTGGCCGCCGTGCGTGCGCTGCGCATCACCGATTCCGATCAGCTGCATCTCTACGGGGAGTCGCGCGGCGGCATGATGGTGTATCAGGCGCTGCGCGACGGGATCGCGGCGCGATCGGCCGTCACCTTCGGGGCGTTCACCGATCTCGACTCCCTGCTCGTGGCCGACCCCGAGCGCTCGGGGCGCATGCCGCCGGTCGTGTGGCCTGGCTGGCCGGCGGGCCGTGACTCGATCGCCCTGCGCCGTTCGGCGCTGCGCTGGCCCGAGCGCCTGCGTGCGCCGCTGCTGCTGCTGCATGGCGCCGAGGACTCCAGCGTGCCGCCCGCGCAGAGCGCGGCGCTGCACTCGGCGCTCATGGCGCTCGGTCGGCCGGCGGAGCGGCGGGTGATCGCGGGGGCCTCGCACACCCTGCGCGAGGCGTCCTCGCACCGCGACTCACTGGCGATCGACTGGTTCCGGCGGCATGTGCGCGCCGCAGACCGCGCGCGCTGAGGGCTGCTCAGCGGCGGCCGGCGGCGCCCTGTTCGAGCACGGTCAGCTCGGCGAACCGGCTGCGCGTGACGTACAGGTGCAGGCCGATCGCCACGAGCCCCGCGTCGTCGAACAGCTTGCGGTAGATCGCCGGCGTGCGGTCCTGGAAGTCGTGGCGGTCGCCCTCGATCGCGTCGGCGTTGGTGAACGCCTCCACGAACGCCACGCCGCCCGTGCGCTCGGCGATCGCGCGCAGGCCGTCGCGTGCCTCGCGCGCGGTCACGTAGTGCAGCACGTCGGAGCACACGACCAGGTCCCACGGGCCTTCGAGCCCCATGAACGAGAGCTCGGAGAGACTGCCCTGCACGATGCCGCGCCGCCGGCCGTGCTTCTCGACCGCGTACGCGCTCGAGTCGATGCCCTGGTAGGTGAGCTTCGGCCGCATGCGCTTGAGCAGTGGCCGCCACGGCGCCTCGCCGCAGCCCACATCGAGCACGCTCCCGACCTTGCGGCTCAGCACGTACTCCGCGGCCGCCACCGCGAGCTTGACCTTGCGGTCGAGGAACTCCCGCTGACCGATCCCCATGCTCGAGCGCCGGTACCAGCGGTCGAAGTACTCCTGGTCGTACTGCTTGGCTCCCACGGCCAAGCTACTCGCGCACGCGGCTGACGCGCGCGCCGAGCGCGGTGAGCTTCTGGTCGAAGTGCTCGTAGCCGCGGTCCAGGTGGTAGATGCGCGAGATGCGCGTCTCGCCATCGGCCACGAGCGCGCCGAGCGCCAGGGCCGCGCTGGCCCGCAGGTCGGTGGCCATGACCGGTGCGCCGGACAACCGCTCCACGCCCTTCACGACCGCGACGTTGCCCTTGAGCTCGATGTCGGCGCCCAGCCGGCGCAGCTCGGGTACGTGCGTGAAGCGGTCCAGGTAGATCGTGTCCTCGATCACACTGGTGCCGTTTGCGATGCTGGCCACGGCCATCATCTGCGCCTGCATGTCGGTGGGGAACCCCGGGAACACCTGCGTGACGACGCCGGCTGCTCGGGGCCGCGACGGCCCCGTGACCGTGACCTCGTCGCGCTCGCGCACGACCACGCAGCCCGTCTCCTCGAGCTTGCGCAGCGCGGACTCGAAGTGGTCGGGGATCACGCGCTCGAGCGTGATGGTGCCGTGCGTCATGGCGGCCGCGGCCGCGAACGTGGCGGCCTCGATGCGATCGGGGATGATCGTGGTGTCGATCGGCGTGAGGGACTTGACGCCATGGATCGTGAGGCGCCTCGAACCCAGTCCCTCGATGCGTGCGCCGCAGGCCACGAGCACATCGCCGAGCACGGTGATGTCGGGCTCGATCGCCACGTTCTCGAGCACAGTGGTGCCTTCGGCGAGCGTGGCCGCCATCATGAGTTGCGCCGTGGCGCCCACGGAGACCACATCGAAGTGGAACGTGGCGCCACGCAGGCGGATCCTGTCGCCCACGATGTAGCCGTGCTCGATCTCGAGCGGCGCGCCCATCGCCTGCAGCCCGGTGAGGTGCAGATTGACCGGACGCGGCCCCCACGCACAGCCGCCGGGAAGCGACACGCGCGCGGCGCCGAAGCGCGCGAGCAGCGGACCCAGCACGTAGATGCTGGCACGCATGGTCTTGACCAGGTCGTAGGGCGCCTCGACCTTGTCGACGCCCGTGGTGTCGATCACACACGTATCCCCGTCGAAGCGCACCTTGGCGCCCAGTCCCTCGAGCACGCGCGCGAACGTGCGCGTGTCGAGCAACTGCGGCACGTTGCGCAGCCGGTGCACGCCCGGCGCCAACAACGTGGCGGCCATGACGGGGAGCGCGGCGTTCTTGGCGCCGCTGATCGCGACGCGGCCGCTCAAGGGGCGGCCTCCCTGGATGACGAGGGCGTCCATCAGGTTCTCGGTGGGTCGGGTTGCAGTGCCGGGCATCGGCGTCACCACGTCCATGTGGGTCTCCGTGCAGGATGGGATGCACCCGAGTGGCGGCCGGATGCAGTGCGAGAGGCGAGTGCCGGCATTATCGGCGGGCGAGCCGCTGGCCACAATGCAGGATGCTGTGAAGCGTCGGGCCGCGGCCGCGGTTGCGCTATGCTCCGCCCTCCGCGCGCTGCGCTGCCCCATGCCGCTGACCCCGATCTCATCGAGGAGACGGTCGATGATCGCACCGAGGATCCGCATCGTGCTGCTGGCCGCCGCCCTGATCGCCTCCGCCGCGGCCGCCGAGGCCGCGCCGGCCAGGCCCGTACGGCTCTCGGCCGCGTCCCTCGATTCACTGAAGGCCGCGCACATGAAGGACATCGAGGAGACCCGCACGTGGCTCGCCAACTCCCCGACCTCGTATCTGGCGGCGGTGGGCCGGGTGGACTTCGGCGAGAAGCGCGTGCTCGTCGTGGGTTCGGGTGCGGGCGCCGATCTACGCGTGGACGCCCCCACGATCGCCGCCGAGCACCTGCGCGTGACCGTGGTCGGCGACAGTTTCTGGGTGCAGGCGATCGCGCCCGAGGCCGCGGTGATGTCCGGCGAACGCGAAGTGCGTGACGGGATCCTGCCGCCCGGCACCGTGGGGATGGGCCGATATCGGCTGCGGCTCTCGCACCAGCGGTTCCCGGCGCTGATCCTGTTCGATCCGCAGGGGCCGCATGTGAAGGACGCCGTGCGGCAGGACTGGTTCGCCTACGACCCGCGTTACCGGTTCGAGGCCACGCTCGCGGCCGATGCCTCACCGGACACGGTGATCATCCAGTCCACGCGTGGCAACGAGCGCCGCGCGCTGCGCATGGGCGTGTTCGAACTGGCGCTGCCCACGGGCAAGGCGCGGCTCGAAGCTCATCGGCTGCTGGAGCCGGGTGTGGGCGAAGCCGACGTGAGTGTGTTCTTCCGCGATGCCACGAGCGACCGCGAGACCTACGGCGTCGGCCGCTACGTGGACCCCGAGGCGATGCCCGACGGCCGCTGGATCGTGGACCTGAACCACGCCTACAACCCGGCGTGTGCGTTCAGCCCGCACTACAACTGCCCGATCCCCTCCAAGGCGAACACGCTCAAGGTGGCGGTGCGGGCCGGCGAGAAGTCGCCCACGGGCGTCACGGGGCACTGACACTCGTACGGCGGCACCACTC